>CAJMCT010000014.1 GCA_905211955.1 uncultured Eubacteriales bacterium
AAGTTTATCCGCCGTGGTATAATCGGTAGAAACCGTTTCGGGGTTGTTGTTAATAATTATTGCTTCGTACCCAGAACGCTTTATGGTTTGTACTGCGTGTACCGTAGAATAGTCGAATTCTACACCTTGACCGATACGGATAGGACCTGCGCCTAAAACTACGATTTTCTTCTTTCCTGTAAGTTTAGATTGGTTTACGCAAGTTTCGTCAACCAAGTTTTTATACGTCGAATAAAGGTAAGGAATATAGTAGCCCGTGTGAAGCGTATCAACCATTTTGAATACGGGGATAATGCCGTTTGCCTTTCTAAAATTGTAGAGTTCGGTTTCGTTTTCGTTCCAAAGTTTTGCGATATACTTATCCGAAAAACCTACTACCTTTGCTTGTTTTAGTACGGAAACGTCCCACTTGTTTTCTAATACCTTCTTTTCGGTATCTACGATTTCTTTTAAGGTTTCTAAGAAAAGTTCGGTAATCTTAGTTTTTTCGTGCAAGGACTTAATACTGTCCCCCTTTCTTAAAAGTTCGGTGACTGCAAAAATAGTATCGTCTTTATATTTTTTAATGTATTCGTTAAGTTCTTCTACAGAATATTCGTCAAACTTAGGCAAGTGGAAGTGGCTTGCGCCAATCTCTAACGAGCGCACCGACTTTAACATACACTCTGAAAGTGTAGAGCCGATACCCATAACTTCACCCGTCGCTTTCATTTGCGTGCCGAGTTCGTTCGATGCTTGCGAAAATTTATCAAAGGGGAAACGTGGGAATTTTGCCACGATATAATCAAGTTTAGGTTCAATATCAGCAGTACCACCTGCAACGGGAATATCTTTAAGTTCCATACCGACTGCGATTTTAGCAGTCACTCTTGCGATAGGATATCCGCTCGCCTTACTTGCTAAGGCTGACGATCTTGAAACTCTTGGGTTAACTTCTATAAGGTAATATTCGCTAGTTTCGGGGTTAAGTGCAAATTGAACGTTGCAACCACCTTCGATTTTAAGTTCACGAATAATCTTGATAGCACTGTCGTTAAGCATTTTAAGGTCTTTATCGTTTAGAGAAAGAATAGGCGCAACGACTAGCGAGTCGCCCGTGTGAACGCCGACGGGGTCGATGTTTTCCATACCGCAAATGGTGATTGCGTTATCAGATGCGTCACGCATAACTTCAAACTCAATTTCCTTATAACCCTTAACGCTCTTTTCAATTAAAACTTGGTGAACGGGAGATAATGCAAAACCGTTTCTACCAATTTCGATAAGTTCTTCTTCGTTATTAGCAAAACCGCCACCCGTTCCGCCTAACGTAAACGCAGGGCGCAAAACTACGGGATAGCCTATTTCTTTTGCCGCGCGTTTTGCTTGTTCTAAGTCGTAAGTAATTTCAGAAGGAATAACCGGCTCGCCGATTTTTTCGCACATTTCCTTAAAGAGTTCTCTATCTTCGGCACGCTCGATACTTTCACTACTCGTACCTAAAAGTTCTACGCGACACTCTTTCAAAACGCCCTTCTTTTCAAGTTGCATAGCAAGGTTAAGACCCGTTTGTCCACCGATACCGGGAACGATTGCGTCGGGACGTTCGTATCTTAAAATCTTTGCGATGTACTCTAACGTTAACGGTTCCATATAAACCTTGTCGGCAATTTGCGTATCCGTCATTATCGTTGCAGGGTTAGAGTTTACCAAAACGACTTCATAGCCTTCTTCTTTTAAAGCAAGGCAGGCTTGCGTGCCTGCATAGTCGAACTCTGCCGCTTGACCTATAATGATAGGACCTGAGCCAATGATGAGTATCTTTTTTAAGTCTGTTCTTTTAGCCATAATTTTCTCCTTGAAATTACTTCTCGTATGCTATTTTTCCATTACAAACGGTGAGTAGGTTTTCACCGAAAACTCTTTCGCCCTTAAAGGGTGTTGCTTTGCCTTTTGAAAGGAAATCTTTTTCGTCTATAACGTATTCTTTATCTAAATCCCAAACGGTGTAGCCGTTATACGGGATATTAAATCTTTCTCTTGGATTGACTGCCAAAAGGTCAATCAACTTTTCTAATGTTATCACGCCCTTTTTTACAAGATGCGTGTAAAGTAAAGAAAAAGCAGTTTCTATACCAACTATTCCGAAAGGCGATTTTTCTAAGCCCCTTGATTTTTCTTCTTCAGAGTGTGGCGCGTGGTCTGTTGCAATCATATCGATAGTGCCGTCTAAAACACCTTCTATTAGGGCAAGCCTATCTTCTTTAGAGCGAAGGGGCGGATTCATTTTGAAGGCGCCGTCTTCTTTAAGATTGCTATCGTCTAAAATTAGATAGTGTGGTGCGGTTTCACAAGTGACTAAAACTCCTTCAGCCTTTGCTTTTCTAATTAGTTCGACCGTTTCTTTTGTGGAGATGTGACAAACGTGATATTTAACCCCTATCTCTTTTGCAAGTTTTAAATCGCGCTCTACTTGAACGTATTCGCTTGCCGAACATATCCCCTTGTGTCCGTTTGCTTTTGCGTACTCTCCGTCGTGAATATATCCGCCGTGAAGCAATTCGTTTACTTCGCAGTGCGCAACTATAATTTTATCTAACGCCTTTGCTTTTAGCATAGCCGTTTTCATCATTTCGTCAGTTTGAACACCCCTACCATCGTCCGAAAAAGCGATTGCCTTTTTTGAAAGTTCTTCTAAGTCCGAAAGTTCTTTTCCCATCTCGCCTTTGGTGATTGAAGCGAGCGGATAAACGTCAATCACAGCGTCCTTTTCAATAATGGCAAGTTGAACGTTAAGGTTTTCTACCGTGTCGGGAACGGGGTTTAAGTTTGGCATAGTGCAAACTGCAGTGTATCCACCGCGTGCCGACGCCTTAGAGCCCGTCAAGATGGTTTCTTTATAAGAAAAACCCGGTTCTCTGAAATGCACGTGCACGTCACAAAAACCGGGAAAAACAAATAGTCCTTCTTTATTTAATTGAGAGTTTGAAAAAGACGAAAAAACGCCTTGCAATTTATCACTGCAAGTTTTCGTACCCGTTATTAAGTTCGCCTTTATTTGGTTTTTCATAATCTCTCCGAATCTGTAAGTTAATCTTTTTGGGTTATAAACACGCCTTTTTCTTCGCCGTCAATTTGAACGACAACTTTTTCTTTAATAGAAGTTGGAATATTCTTTCCCACGTAGTCGGGTCTAATAGGAATTTCCCTATGCCCCCTATCCACCAAAACGGCAAGTTGAAGTGCTTTTGGGCGAGCGAGCGAGAACACCGCTTCAATACCTGCCCTTGCAGTTCTACCCGTAAACAAAACGTCGTCAACGATAATAACTACTTTATCGGTTAAGTCGCAAGGAATTTGGCTTTCGGTTTTTCTTTGTAGTTTTTGTTCTTCGGTAAAATCGTCTCTAAACATCGTCACGTCTAAAACACCGAAAGGGGCTTCTTTTCCACCGAATTTTTTAAGGTTTTCCGCAAGGATTTGAGCAATTTTTACCCCACGATTTTTAACGCCTAAAATTACAAGCCCGTCTACTCCACCGTTTCGCTCCAAGATTTCGTGCGTTATTCTTGCAAGCGAACGAAGTATCGTCACTTCGTCTAAAATTTGAACCTTGCGATCCATAGCGCACCCCCCCTAATAAACAAAAAATCTTGCCGAGATTGTACGGCAAGACCAAGAAAAAGTTCCACTTTTACTCTTATATAAACCTTGCCGACATCACTGTATCGACTTAAAAGATATTGACTATAAGTATAATAACAAATTTATCGAATAAAGTCAACGGTTTAACATAATTAGGAAAAATTTTTACGAGTCTTTTTTTGCTTTTTAAGAAGGGTTTTTCTATACTTGACGAGTGCCGACATTTATGGTATATTTTTTAAGGAAAAAGGAGCGAAAATTTATGATTAAAGCCGTACTACTTGACGTTGATAATACCATACTTGACTTTGACAAGTGTGCGGACGTTTCTATTAAAAAAGTTTGCGGCGACGTTAATATTACCTATAGGCCCGAATTTTTTCCTTTGTTTACAAAGATAAACGATATGCTTTGGAAACAAGTTGAAGATAAAATTATCACAAAAGACCAACTTCACGCTATAAGATTTTTTAAGGTATTTGACGCTTGGGGTGTAAAAGGCGACGCTTTAGACTTTGAAAAAAGGTTTAAGTTAGCGCTAAGAGAAAGCGCTGAAAAGGTGGACGGTGCTTTAGAACTCGTTAAATATCTATCCCAAAAATACGTTTTAGCGGTGGCTAGCAACTCTAACTATCCGCAACAAATAAAAAGGCTTACTCTATCGGGATTAGCGCCCTTTATACACAAGTTTTTCTTTTCGGCGGAAATCGGAGCGGAAAAACCTAGCAAAGAGTTTTTTACGGCTTGCATCGATGGGTTAGGGGATATAAAAAAAGACGAAATTATTGTTGTTGGCGATTCGCTTAACGCGGATATTAAGGGCGGAATAGATATAGGCATAAAAACCTGCTGGTTTAATTTTAGAAAAATCGATAAGCCATTAGATATTAACCCCGATTTTGTAGTCAATAGTTTAGATGAAATAAAAAAATTCCTTTGAAAAATAAAAAGGAATTTTTTTTGCGTTGACTATCACAAATATTTATGATAAAATAAGTTTACTTTTATAAAAGTAAATTCAAGGAGAAACTTAAATGAACGCAAGATACGAATCTGCAAAGGAAATTTACGCAAAAGTTGGTATCGATACCGAAGCGGTTTTAGAAAAACTCGCTTCTATTCCCGTATCACTTCACTGCTGGCAAGGTGACGACGTCACTGGTTTTGACCATGACGGACCTTTGACCGGTGGTATTCAAACTACCGGAAACTATCCCGGAAAGGCAAGAACCCCCGATGAACTTATTGCCGATATGAAAAAGGTAATCTCTCTTTGCCCCGGCAAAAAGAAACTTAACGTTCACGCGTGCTATGCTATCTTTGAAGACGGCAAGTTTGTTGACCGTGATAAGTTAGAACCCAAACACTTCCAAAAATGGGTTGACTTTGCAAAAGAATACGGTATGGGTTTAGACTTTAACCCCACCTTCTTTTCGCACCCTAAGGTAAAAGATGGTTTAACCTTGTCTTCACCCGACAAAGAAACGAGAGATTTCTGGATTGAACACGGAAAGGCTTGTATTAGAATTTCCGAATACTTTGCAAAAGAAACGGGCGTTCCTTGCGTTATGAATATTTGGACTGGCGACGGATATAAAGATATCCCTGCCGATAGACTTGGACCGCGCGTTCGCTATAAAGAATCTATCGAAGCAATACTTTCCGAAAAGTACGATAAAAACCTTGTTAAACCTTGCGTTGAATCAAAGGTATTCGGTATTGGTGTAGAAGCATACACTTGCGGTAGCGCAGAATTTTCTTTAAGTTTTGCCGCTATGCACGACGGTTGCTTACCCCTTATGGATAACGGACACTATCACCCCACCGAAGTAGTTTCGGATAAGATTCCTGCACTTCTTGCTTTCTTCCCCGAAATCGCGCTCCACATTACCCGTCCTATCCGTTGGGACTCTGACCACGTAGTTCTATTTGACGACGAAACTAAGGAAATGGCAAAGGAAATCGTTAGATGCGACGGCTTAGATAAGGTTTATATGGCGCTTGACTACTTTGATGCAAGCATCAACCGTATCTCCGCTTGGTCGGTTGGTTTCAGAAGTTGGCAAAAAGCATTACTTTCAGCAATGCTTACACCCAATGCTGAACTTAAAAAACTTCAAGACAACAACGAACTTTCTAAACTTATGGTTATGCAAGAAGCATCTAAAATTCTTCCTTTTGGCGACGTTTGGATGGAATACTGCGAAAGAGCCGGCGTTCCTTGCGATTGCTGTCTTTACGAAGAAGTTGAAAAGTACGAAAAAGAAGTTCTCTCTTTAAGAAAATAATCATTAAAAAATAAATAATTCCGCCCTATATCTTTCGATATGGGGCGATAATTTTGCCTTTATGCTTACACCACTACTAATATCGGGAATAACGGCTTTGCTTTTAATACTTTCCGTTTTAATTAAGCCGTTTATAAAGATTGGAAAATTTAATATCGGACTATACTGGATAATTTGTTTAGTAGGCGCGCTCGCAATCTTAATTTCGGGCGCTATTCCACTATCCACCGTTATAGCAGGCATTACCGAAAACACTTCGGTAAACCCATTAAAGATTTTAACCTTGTTTATTTCTATGACGGTTATATCTCTCTTCTTGGGTGATTCGGGATTCTTTGGTGTTATTGCCGATAAAATCTTTCAAAAAACCAATCACGGTGGGCTTAAACTTTTTCTTATTCTATACGCGGTGGTGTCCTTTTTAACAGTGTTTACTTCTAACGATATAATAATACTTACCTTTACACCGCCCATTTGTCTATTTTGCAAAAAGGCAAAGGTTTCACCCGTGCCATATTTGTTTGCCGAATTCGTTGCCGCAAACACTTGGAGCATGGCGCTAATTATAGGAAACCCCACCAACATTTATCTCGCAAGCGCAAGTGGAATTTCTTTTGCCGAATACCTTAAAGTTATGCTACTTCCAACTATTATAGGCGGTATAACTAGTCTTTTTATTCTGCTATTACTCTTTAGAAAACAACTGCTTGCAAAAACCCCTGCAAAGATTGAAGCCAACTGCTCGCACGTTGGCAATCCGCATATGTCACCTAGAACTTACAAGGTGGATAGACCGCTTATGATAGTATCACTTGTATCACTTCTTGCGGTTATAATTCTACTTGCCCTATCCAACGTGACGGGCATAGAAATGTGGATGGTTTGCCTTTCGTTTGCAGTGGCTTTGGTTATTTTTAGTATTATATATTATATTGTTAAAGATAAAAGTTTGCACCACACCCTAAAAGTAGTTGGCGGTGCGCCATTTGAACTTGTACCGTTCGTTTTGTCTATGTTTATAATAGTGCTATCCCTTAAAGAGTGTGGTTTTACACAAATGATTGGCGAACTTTTAATAACCAACGGCAAAAAAGACGGTGTGATTTTCGGGCTTTCCACCGCGCTCGTGTCTAACCTTTTAAATAATATCCCTGCAAGCGTTTTGTTTGAAAAGATAATTTCGCTAAATAGTATTCCTGCCGTTTACGGAAGTATAATAGGAAGCAATATAGGCGCGTTTATAACACCCGTCGGTGCACTAGCAGGCATTATGTGGAATAAGATTTTAAGGGCGTTCGACGTTAAGTTTTCTTTTGGAAAGTTTATTTTGTACGGCATAATCGTTGCGGTACCAACTCTACTTGGTACAACGTTTGCCTTATTTATCACCCTTTAATATTGATTTTTAAGTTATAATATGGTAAAATATAATTATGAAAAAGATTGCTAAGTTTGAAAAAGTTTCTCTAAACCAATACCTTTTAGACGGCACTAAAGAAGATTACGAAAACATTATTCTTCCCCGCCGTGCAACTAGCGGTAGCGCTGGGTACGACTTTTTTTCGCCAATTCCCTTTACGTTAAACCCCGGCGAAACGATTAAAGTCCCCACTGGCATACGCGCTAAAATTGAAGACGGTTGGGTGCTAAAAATCTATCCCAGAAGTAGTTTAGGGTTTAAGTACAGATTAACCTTAAATAACACCGTTGGCATTATCGATAGCGATTACTACTTTGCCGAAAACGAAGGGCATATTTTTATAAAGATAACCAACTGTGGCGAAATAGAAAAAGGCAAAGCCTTTGCCCAAGGCATTTTCTTAGAATACGGAATCACTTATGACGACGAAGCAACCGCTTCCCGCACAGGCGGTATGGGTAGCACCGATAAAAAATAATTAAGCGAAAAAATAAAACCACGCAATCGCGTGGTTTTTGTTTTTATTATTCTATATTTATTCTATTGTGTATTTATAAAGAGATGACTTAGAAACGCCACGCTCTTTGGCTACGCGCTTTAGGGCTTCTTTTTTGTCTAAGCCTTTATTTAAATACATTTCGATATGTTCTTTTTCGGTTAACGAGTTAAAGTCGTTTTGAGTTTTGCCTTCAACGAGTATTACGTATTCGCCTTTCGGCTCTTTAGAAAGCCCATCTTTTAGGTTAAACCTTTCGGCATTTTCAAAGACTTTGGTAATCTCTTTAACGGCGACGGCGCGCCTATCCCCAAACACCGAATATATGCTTTCTATATCCTTTTTCACGTCGTGCGGGGCTGAGTAGAAAATCAAGGTTAAATCTAAGTCTTTATACTTTTCTAAAAACTCTTTTCTTGCGCCTTGTTTTTCGGGCATAAAACCTAAAAAGCAAAACCTACTGCTATCAAGCCCCGATAGTACGAGCGCGGAAACGCAAGCGCAAGCGCCGGGGATAACGGTAAACTCTAAGCCGTTATCTACAAGCAGTTTAGTTAAAACGTTTCCGGGGTCTGAAATTACTGGCATACCGGCGTCCGTAATAACCGCAATATTTTCGCCGTTTTTTAAGCACTCTATAATCTTTTCGCCCACTTCTTTTTCGTTAAACTTATGATACGAAAAGAGTGGTTTTTTAATATTGTACGCATTTAGCAAGGTTAAAGAATGACGAGTATCTTCGCAAGCGATTTTATCTACCGAAGATAAAACTTCTACCGCTCTAAACGACATATCTTTTAAGTTGCCAATCGGTGTTGCTACAAAATATAACATACTACTCCTAATTGATAATGGTGGGCAAAACTTTCAAAGAAGCCTTTCCACCCTTTACGCCTTCTATCATAACAAGATAAGGCTCTTTATCCGCTCCGCCTGAAACGAATTGGACTTTTTTGGGTTCTAAGCCTTTACTTTTCATTTGGTAAATAATATCCGCAAGTCTATCGGCACGGTGAACTAAGTTTAGTCTTCCGCCAAACTTTAAGCACTTGCTTGCACAAGTTATAAGTTCTTTTAGGGTTAAACTTATTTCCGCCCTGCAAAGAGCGATATGCTCTTTTTCGTCTTTGAAGCCCCTGCCGTTTTCCATATACGGCGGATTGCAAACGATTAAAGAGAACTTTTCGTTATAATCGCTACCTATATCTTGAAGTTTAGTATTGACTACATCAAAAACGTCGCCTAGCCTATTAATCTCTATGCTTTTTTTAGAAAGTTTATAAAGGGACTCTTGCATTTCAAAAAGAGTGACCGATTTTATAACGGGGTTAAGCCCGTAAAGGTGAATACCCACTATTCCGCTACCCGAACAAAAATCGGCAACGACGTCGCCTTTTTTAACCTTTACAAAGCGCGACAAAAGAACGGCGTCCGAAGTAAAACAGTACAGTTCGTCGTCTTGATAAATTTTAAGCCCCGAAAGGTTTAGGTCTTCAAGTCTTTCCATAGCCAATACAACTCTTTAATAAAAAATTAAGGTGCGAAGTTTCTCCGCACCTTTTTATTCCGGTTTAATATTATTCTTCCGAAATAGCTTCTACGGGACAACCCGCTGCACAAGCACCACAATCTACGCAAGTTTCGGGATCGATAACGTATTGAGTATCTCCTTCACTGATAGCGCCACAGGGGCAAGTGTCTGCACATGCACCACAAGAGATGCAAGCATCGCTGATTTTATGAGCCATTTAAGTGTCCTCCTATAAGTTTGTTTATTAGTCTTTTATTATTCTATCACAATTTTTTTTATTTGTAAACTCTTAATCTAAAATTTTATCAAGGTCTTCGCCATCTTCGTCTTCTTCTTTTTGAGGCACGTTCTTCTTAAAAGACAATCTATCCACGGGGAAGTCTTTATAAACTTCACCGCCGTCTTCCTTTTGAATTTTAACCTTGGTTATAAGTTTTAACATATCGTTTGAAACGACCACGCCCTTGCCTTCAGGCGTACCTACCGTGCCACCGATTTTGGGCATCTTTTTGTACACTTCGGCATAGTAATCATTTTCATATTCTAAACAACACATAAGTCTTCCACAAAGTCCGCTTATCTTTGAAGGGTTTAAATGCAAGCCTTGGTTTTTAGCCATTTTATACTAACCTTTCCAAAGTCAGACATACAACTTGCGCAACAACACGTTCTTCCGCAAGGCGCAAGTCCGCCTAAAAGTTTAGTCTCGTCACGGATACCCATTTGACGAAGTTCTATTCTCATATGGAAGTGTGCGGCAAGGTCTTTAACTAATTCTCTAAAATCTACCCTGCCTTCAGCCGTAAAGTATAGTACCAACTTTTTGCCATCGAAAGAATATTCCGCCCCGATTAATTTCATCTCCAAATTGTTCTTTGCAATCTTTTCGTTTGCAATCTTCATCGTTTCGGGGATTTTTTCTTCGTTTTGTTTTATTATTCTTTCGTCTTTTTGGTTAGCCTTTCTTATCACCGGTTTTAAGGGGTGAACAATCTCGTCGTCGCTAACTTCTTTAACACCGAAAACTACCGTTGCGTATTCTAAACCTTTTGCGGTTTCTACTATTACGCCCGAGTTTACGGGATATATATCGTTTTCATTTGCGGGTGAGAAATAATAGGTCTTTAAGGTGTTTTTAAATCTCACGCCGATTATTTTCGCCATTTATATTTTGCCTCCAATATTTGAAATAACAGCCACTCTATAACGGTCGCCGAATTCACGTTGAATTTTTTGCGCTTTCTCGCTTCGGTTATCTTTTCAAGCGAAGATACGACTGCGCCTAAGGAAAATTCGTTAAACTCGTCTATTTTATCTATAATCTCTTTGCTCTTTATTAAGTCTTTCTTTCCTTGCCTTAAATACAAAAGTTCTTTAATTAAAAGTTCAAAGGCATCAAGAAGGTCGTCCGTATCAAATTTAAGTCCCGAAATCTTCGTGGAATATTCAAGTATATTCTTACTTGATTTCATATTGATAAGGGTATCTAAAACCACCGCTCTCATCTCTATAAAAGCAGGGTCGTTATAGTTTTTTACAGCCTTTCCAAGCGTTCCATCACCCGAATACACCGCCGATTTTAATAGTTCTAAATCTTCAAACTCGTCTTGTAGCGCGGAAATAACCACGTCGTCTGGTAGCGCTTGCATAGTTAGTTTCTTAACCCTTGACCTAATGGTAGGAAGAATTGGATATTCACTCGTCGTTCCTATTATAATTACCACGTTTTTAGGCGGTTCTTCTAAGGTCTTTAACAGTTTGTTTTGCGCCTGAATATTCATCGTTTGCGCTTGGTCTATAATAAAAATTTTCTTTTCCGCTTCAATAGGCTTAATAAAACTTTCTTCTATTAAGTCCGAAACGTCTTTTACCAAAACGCTTTCGCCGTCTTGTGGATAAGTTTTAAGGTCGGTAAGAGTATTGCTATCTATAAGTTTGCACGTTCTACACTCTCCGCAAACTTCACTTTCTTTACAAAGGATAATCTTTGCGCAAATTTTAAGGTATTCTATAAGGTTCTCGCCATCGGGCGTGACTAAAAGATACGCGTGCGAAAGCCTATCGGCTTTTTTCTCGCCGACAAGCGTTTTGTAAGCACTCGTCTTTTTGAATACGCTTAAAAAATCTACCATACTAAATTACGCCCTTATCTTCTAACGCCTTTATGATTTTTGCGTGCGTTTGGTCGCGCTCGCCACTCGCATCGATAACTAAAAAGCGGTCGGGTTCTAATTCCGCTAAGGCTTTATATCCCTTATATACGTTGTTATGGAATTCTATTCCCGAAAGTTCTAACCTGTCGTTTTTATCAACACCGCCCTTTCTCTTAAAAGCAAGTTCGGGGGTTAAATCTAAAAACACAGTGTAGTCGGGACAAAAGTTTTCGATAGCGAAACTATTGATCTTTTTAATAAAATCTACGCCAAGCCCCCTTGCATAGCCTTGGTATGCAATAGAAGAATCTACGTATCTATCACAAATAACCAATACGCCTTCGTCTAATTTTTTCTTTATAACTTCGTTTAAAAGTTGAACGCGTGCGGCAGCATATAAAAGCGCTTCACACTCGTCGGTCATAGACGTGTTTTTACCGTCTAAAATTACCGAACGAATTTGCTCGGATATATCCGTTCCACCCGGTTCTCTCGTTAAATAATAATTGACTTTTTTCTTTTGAAGATATTCTTCAAGCATTTTGATTTGACGAGATTTTCCAACCCCTTCGCAACCTTCAAAAGTGATAAATTTGCCTTTCATACGTGTTCCCGTTTATTTCTAAATTTGATTTTGTATGCCTTGTAAAATAGTGGGCGATGCAAACTGACGAATAATCGTGTTTACGAAAGATATGGTTTCAAACTGCATATCTTCGTGATAGATACCGTAGTTAAACATAAGCAATACTATATCGCCCTTTTTCTCGCTATCGATTAGTCTAAAAAACTGTGCCGTATCCATTTCGCCACCGGTAAGTTTTGAAACGTTAAGCCCGTATCTCCACTCTTTTTCGTTTTCGCTTTCAGGCACTTCTATTAGCGTAAAGGTGTTTTTTGCGTCTTCATACTTAGTGTACTTATAAAAGATAGAATTTTCTTTACTTTGCGCACTGTCAAACTTTATAACCTTTTCTAAAAACCTTGTTTCAGCGCATAGTTTTTCTATCCTTTGATACTCGTTTTCTTCGGAAATTTCGCCCGCGCGATAGCGGTTGTCTTTCCCTAAACGTTCTATAAAGTTTTCTTTGATTTTATCTTTGCTTAAATTTTCAAAAACGAGCGGGTCTTTGCCTTGCTCTTTTAAGAATTTAGAAAGGTATTCCTTTGCACTATAAATAATACCGCCTTTTTCATCTTCGTAGGTGTACATAGAGTAAACGTCTATGATTTTGTTTGCCGAATAACTTTGGTATTCGCCTTCTTTACTAGAAGTGTAAAGGTCTGAAAAAATCGCCTTTAATTCGTGGGTGACTTGTCTGTTTGATAACACTGCCGCATCCTTAGTGTTATCGGTAGCGTAAACGTCCAACACGTCGAAACTAAACGTTTCTTCCATTTTAAGCATACTACGAAACGCTTCGTCGTTAGATGACGAAACGTTTGCATCGTAATAATATTCAAAAACTTGACCGCTATTAAGTCTTACCGACGAAAAGGAAAATATTAGTTCCCAAACCACAATCGCTGCAAGGGCAACTATTATCATAAGTATCCATTCGTACGCTAAGAAATTAGACAGTCTTCTTTTACTTATCTTGTTGTTCATTTACGCTCTATCTTAAAATTATTTTTTTAAGGGTTTCATCGTCGGGAAAAGTATTACGTCCCTAATCGATGCGCTATCGGTAAGAAGCATAACCAATCTGTCAACGCCAAAACCTAAACCGCCCGTCGGGGGAAGTCCGTATTCTAACGCGGTGACAAAGTCTTCGTCAACCTTAGCGTCGTTTCCACCTTTTGCGCGCTTTTCTTCTACTTGCTTAACGAATCTTTCTTTTTGGTCGATAGGATCGTTAAGTTCTGAGAACGCATTGCCCATTTCACGACTATAAATAAAGTATTCAAATCTTTCGGTAAACGCAGGGTCTGATGGTTTACGCTTTGCAAGGGGTGAATTTTCTACGGGATAATCATAGATTATGGTAGGTTGAACAAGGTTTTCTTCTACGAAAGCATCAAAGAACGCAATGAGTACGTGTCCTTTAGTTGCCGTATCCCCTTCTTCAACTACAACGCCCTTTTCTTTTGCAACCGCTCTCGCTTGTTCGTCGGTCGCCCAATCGTCGTAAGATACGCCTGCGTATTTTTTAACCGCTTCTTTCATGGTAAGTCTTTCCCAAGGCTTGCCCATATCGATTTCTATACCTTGATAGGTAATCTTGTCAGTTCCGCAAACGTTTCTGGTAATGGTTTTATACATATCTTCGATTAAGTCCATCATTTGGAAATAATCGCTATACGCTTGGTACATTTCTACCGTAGTAAACTCTGGGTTATGAGATTTATCCATACCTTCGTTTCTGAAAATTCTACCAACTTCATAAACCTTGTCAAAACCGCCAACAATTAAGCGCTTTAAGTAAAGTTCGGTTTCTATACGCAAATACATATCGATACCGAGCGCGTTGTGGAAGGTCTTAAAAGGTCTTGCCGCTGCACCGATTTCTAACGGTTGCAATACGGGGGTGTCAACTTCCAAATATCCTACGCCGTCTAAATATTTTCTAATCTCGCTCATAATCTTTGAACGAGCAACGAAAGTCTTTTTAACTTCGGGGTTTGCGATAAGGTCAACTTCACGTTGACGGTATCTCGTGTCTTCGTCCTTTAACCCGTGATATTTTTCGGGCAAGGGAAGAAGTGATTTAGATAAGAGTTCGATACTCGTTGCGTGAACGGATATTTCCCCTGTTCTAGTGGTGAAAACAGTTCCCGTAATACCCACGATATCGCCGATATCGAATTCCTTAAACGCTAAGTATTCGTCACCTAAATCGTTAATTGATAAATAACTTTGGATAGTTCCTTTGCCGTCTAGAATAACCGCAAAAGACGCCTTACCCATAATTCTTTTAGAGATAAGTCTTCCCGCAATGCCTACGCTTTGTCCTTCGTATTTAGCGTAGTCGTCCTTGATGTCTTGACTATAAGCCGTTCTATCGTATTTAACCTTTTCAAAGGGGTTTTTGCCCGCGCTCTTTAACGCTTCTAACTTTTCGCGTCTTATACGAAGTATTTCGCTTAAATCTTGTTCTTCGGGAATAACGTTAATATTCTTTTCTTCCATTTTAATCGTCCTTAAAGTATTTGCTAAATTTTAGTAAACCTTTTTAACGGTAAAGGTTAAAACACCGGCAGGTGCAACTACGTTAACCGTGTCGCCAGCCTTTCTACCTAAAAGCGCGTTGCCGATAGGTGATTCGTTAGAAATTCTACCAGATTCAACGTCCGCTTCGGTAGTACCAACGATTTCGTAAGTTAAAAGTTCGCCCGTTTCGTTGTCGGTAAAGTCAACTTTACTTCCCAAAGAAATAGTTCCCTTTTTGCTTCCTTCTTTAATGATAACGGCATATTTTAATTTTTGTTCAATTTCAACGATTTCGCCTTCGATCATTGCTTGTTCGTTTTTAGCCGCATCGTATTCAGCGTTTTCCGAAAGGTCGCCAAACTCTCTTGCCGTTTTAATACGTTCGGTAATTTCCGCACGCTTGGTGACTTTTAAGTACTCTAAACGTTTTTCAAGTTCTTCCTTTCCTTCTTTGGTAAGTATTACTTCTTCTGCCATAATTTTACTCCTTTATTTTAAGGTGGACGTACTTCCACTAATATTTCTCTAATTTAGTATTATAATATAACTGATTAACTTTGTCAACTTTATTAATTTATAGCAAGCGCCTTTTTGGCACTTGTTTTTTTAGGTTTTTTCATTTTTTGAAAATTTTTCCCAAAATCCCCCTTGACAAACGGCTGAAAAGTGGTAAACTGTTAGTGTTAGATTGAGTTGTCAATTTGAACTTTCTGGGTAATATATGAAAAAAGAAGCCTGCAAGATCGCAGGCTTCTTTTT
>CAJMCT010000015.1 GCA_905211955.1 uncultured Eubacteriales bacterium
GCTTAACCGATTATGGCAAAACGTTAACTGAAATAGAAATCCCCGAAGGTGTGACTATCATTGGGGCTGAAGCGTTCATTTCTTGTTCTTCCTTACAAAGCATAGAAATCCCAGCAAGTGTGACTAGCATTGGTGATCATGCGTTCTATGCTTGCTCTAACCTTGCCACAGTCATTTTTGGTGAAAATAGTCAGTTGACTAGTATTGATGATTATGCGTTCTTTTCTTGCGACAAATTAACCACGATATACTATGGTGGAACGGCAAGCGATTGGGGAAATATTAGTGGTATTGACTATTGCAATGATAGTTTAACAAGTGCAACAATTTACTATTACGTTGAAAACGAAAGTGATTTGCCAAATGATAATGGCAATTACTGGCACTACGTAGACGGTGTACCTACCGTCATTATGGAAGGTTCAACGATTTTTAAGTACAGTGGCACGACGATTACTGGCTTAACCGATTATGGCAAAACGTTAACTGAAATAGAAATCCCCGAAGGTGTGACCGCTATAGGTAATTGGGCGTTCGATTCTTGCTCTAATTTAACTACAGTCATTTTTGGTGAAAATAGTCAGTTAACTAGTATTGGCACTTCTGCGTTCCGTTTTTGCTCTAATTTAACCACCGTCACTTTTGGAGAAAATAGTATTCTTGAAAGCATAGGGGGTGATGCGTTCATTGGTTGCTCTTCCTTACAATCAATAGAAATACCCGCAAGTGTGACTAGCATTGGTGAATATACGTTCTCTGGTTGCGATTCATTATCCACTGTTTATTATGGGGGAACGGCACGCGATTGGCGGAAGATTATTACTGAACATGGCATTTATGGTTTAACAAGTGCAACAATTTACTATTACGTTGAAAACGAAAGTGATTTGCCTGACGATAATGGCAATTACTGGCACTACGTAGACGGAGTACCTACAGTTTGGGTAAAGGAATAGTGAAAAAATGGATATAAAAGAAACAATTATTCATTATATAGACGTTTATTCTGGTAGTGAAAAAAGAGTTATCGAAAAAACGGCAAATGATTGTTCATTTATGTATCGTAGCAAAGATGAAGTAAACAAAGCAATAAACGCTAACATAAATTGGCTTTTAGATAACAATTATATAGAAGTAGTCGATTACTCTCATATGGACGATAGTCAAAAATCTTTTTATAATAGTGACGGATACTGTACAATTTATAAGGTGATAAAAAGATATAACGAATCAGAATATTTAAAAGAAAAGTACGGTGAATAATCAAATAAAAAACTCGGCAATAGTGCCGAGTTTTTGTTTGCTTTATAAAGAAAATTTCACCGCCGTAGATTTTACGGGATAAAGTTTTCAAAGATAATATTGTCGCAGTAGGGGGAGATTTCTTTTAGAATATCTTTATCAGTCACAGTCCAAGCGAGTACGGGGTATTTTTTGCGTAGGCGGTTTTTTAAGGGCAAGCCGTTATATTCAAAAGATATAAACTGTGGCTTACATAAAAAGTTAAACGGCATACGTTTTACCACGAACTTCTCAAGTTTATTTTCAGTGTCGGGGGTTTTGCTAGATAAAATACCGCGCAAAAATTCGGGGGCAAGTTTTTTAATCGTTCTTAAAATAAACGGATTAAAAGACTGAACGGCAAACTCGCCCTTATAATCTTTTAAGATTTCAACCGCCCGTTTAACGTAAGAGTTGTCGGGTTGATTTTTAAACTCTAAAAGTAATGGCGTTTTCCCTTCGCAAGCGGATAAAACTTGCTTTAAGGTGGGAATCTTTTCGTTGCTACCGCTTAAAGAAAGGCTCTTTATTTCCTTTAAGGTAAGTTCGTAAACGTTTTTATCTAGCCCAGTAAGTCTTAAAAGGTTTTTATCGTGCACACAAACTATTTCGCCATCTAAGGTAGAGTAAAGGTCGGTTTCTATAGCAAAACCTTTTTCTATTGCAAGGTTAAAAGCGGGAATTGAATTTTCGGCAAGACTATCCCCCCAAAGTCCACGGTGGGCGATAGGTTTTCTTATTAGCCAAAAGTTAGCGTCCAATCTCATATTTTCACCTTTTATAATACTTGCAAATAAATATTTATATATGCTATAATTACTTAGTAAAAATCATAACCCAATAGGAATTTTATGTCAATAGATAAAAGTAAAATTAGAAATTTTTGTATAGTAGCGCATATTGACCACGGCAAATCCACTTTAGCGGATAGGCTTATGGAAAAGACGGGACAGGTTTCCGAGCGCGATATGGAAGAGCAACTTTTAGACTCTATGGATTTAGAGAAAGAACGTGGCATTACCATAAAACTAACCCCTGTTCGTATGTTCTACAAGGCAAAAGACGGCAACGAGTATACCTTTAACCTTATAGACACTCCCGGTCACGTGGACTTTACGTATGAAGTTTCTAGGTCTTTAAAAGCGTGCGAAGGTGCAATACTAATAGTTGATGCAACCCAAGGCGTTCAGGCGCAGACCTTAGCAAACGCATATCTTGCGATAGACAACGACTTAGAGATTATGCCCGTTATAAACAAAATGGACTTGCCTTCCGCTCGTCCAGACGAAGCGTGTGCTGAGATTGAAGATATTTTAGGCATAGACACCGAAGGTGCGCCCAGAATTTCGGCAAAGAGCGGACTTAATATTGAAGACGTTTTAGAACAGGTTATAGAAAAAATCCCCGCCCCCAAGGGCGACGACAGTGCCCCCTTAAAAGCGCTTATATTTGACAGTTATTACGATAACTTCAAGGGTGTAATTTGTTTCGTTAGGGTTATGGACGGAAGGGTTAAAGTAGGCACTAAAATTGCAACGTTTATGTCGGACAAAGTATTTGACGTGACTGAAGTGGGTGTGTTCTCGCCCAAAATGACACCAAAGTCAGAATTAACCGCTGGCGAAGTTGGTTATATTGCGGCAAGTATTAAAAGTATAGAAGATACCGCCGTTGGCGATACCATTACCGAAGCAAATAGGCGCGCGAGCGAGCCACTTCCCGGTTATAAAAAGGCGCTTCCCATGGTGTTCTCAGGAGTATTCCCATTAGACGGTAGTAAGTTTAACGACCTAAAAGATGCGCTATTAAAACTAAAACTTAACGATGCCGCGCTCTCTATCGAGCCTGATAATTCGGCGGCGTTAGGCTTTGGGTTCCGTTGTGGATTCTTAGGACTTTTGCATATGGACGTTATACAAGAAAGAATAGAACGTGAGTTCGATTTAGATATTATAACCACCGCACCTAGCGTTTCTTATAAGGTTTATAAAACCGACGGAACGCAGTTAACAGTGGAAAATCCAACCCACTTGCCCCCCGTGACTGAGATTGATTATATGGAAGAACCTGTAATTAGGGCAAGCATATTCACCCCGCCCGACTACGTTGGACCGATTATGGAACTTTGCCAATACAAGCGCGGTGTTTATAAAGATATGGTTTACCTTGACAAGACGCGTGTAGAACTTAAATATATTCTTCCGCTTAACGAAATTATTTACGACTTTTTCGATAGCCTTAAATCAAGAACAAAAGGGTATGCTTCTTTCGACTACGAGATTACGGGCTACCAAAAGAGCGACCTTGTAAAACTCGATATGCTACTTAACGGTGACGTTTGCGACGCGCTATCCGTTATCGTGCATAAAGACAAGGCTTACGAACGTGGTAGACAAATTGCCGAAAAACTTAAAAACGTTATTCCCCGTCAAATGTTTGAAATTCCTATTCAGGCGGCGGTTGGTGGAAAAGTAATTGCGCGTGAAACGGTTAAAGCGTTTAGAAAAGACGTTTTGGCAAAGTGTTATGGCGGTGACGTCACTAGAAAGAAAAAACTATTAGAAAAACAAAAAGAAGGCAAGAAGAAAATGCGTTCTATCGGTACGGTTGAAATACCTTCGGAAGCATTTATATCTATCCTTAAAACTGACAACGACAACTAATTATTTAGGTAGGAAAACTATGGCGGGAATTTACGTTCATATACCATTTTGTAAAAGCAAATGTACGTACTGCGACTTTGCTTCTTTTCCAAAGGAAATAGGCAAAAAGGAAAGTTATTTTGCATGCCTATACCGTGAACTTGAAGGGCGCGGAAAGGCGTTAAAAGATAAAGTGTTTGACACCGTATATATTGGCGGTGGCACGCCTTCTATTGTGGAGAGCAAGTATATTTTAGGGGTAATCCGCCAAATCAAAAAGCATTTTAACCTATCTAAAAACCCCGAAATCACTATCGAACTTAACCCCGGCACGGTAGACGAAAAGAAGATAAGTGATTATAAAAGCGTTGGCATTAATCGTTTTTCGATAGGGCTTCAAACGGGCTACGACGACCAATTAAAGCGCTTAAATAGAATACATACCGCAAAAGACTTTTTAACGACTTGCAATCTTTTAAAAGGCGAAAATTATAGTGCGGATATTTTACTTGGGCTTTTTAATCAAACGTTAGAGCAAGTTAAAAAGACAATAGACTTAGCAATCGCAGGCGGTGTATCGCATATATCCGCTTACGCGCTAACTCCAGAAGTTGGAACGCCTATATATACCGATTATCTTAACGGCGAACTTCCTTGTGACGACGACGTTGCCGAAATCTACGAAGGCGCGGTAGTATACTTAAAAGAAAAAGGCTTTGATAGATACGAAGTATCTAACTTTGCTAAAGACGGATTTTATTCTCGCCACAATTATAATTATTGGAAACGTGGCGAATATATTGGGGTTGGTGTGTCGGCTTCTTCATTTATAAACGGAAGGCGATTTACCAATACCTTTAAGATTGACGAATATATAAACGCGATTATCTACAATAAGTCCCCTGAAATCTCGTCCGATATAATCGAAGGCGATGATGCGGAATTTGAATTTATCATGCTTGGGCTTAGAACCGAAATGGGTATATCGGTTAAAGAATTTAACGATATTTTTAACCAAGACTTTGACGAAAAGTACAAAAAAGCGCTAACTAAAAACGCAAAATACTTAATAAGGGAAAGGGATACCTTAAAAATTAGCCCCGAATACCTTTACGTGCAAAACGGCATTATTATGGAATTTATGAACAAATAAACCGCCAAAAGATAACAAAATATAATAAAATACAATCAAAAATTCAAGCCTTTCCGTGTTAACATTGTTTAGCGGGGGCGAAAATGGTTGTTTATATCGAATACGTTTTAATCGACAACTTCGTGATAGATTATTTACTACTTAAAGCCACCTTTACACTGCTTAAAAAAGAGTATAAAAAAGGTAGGCTTTTCTTTTGCGCTTTTTTAGGCGCGATTATTGCACTTACTTTTCCGATAGTTGAAATTTCGCCCGTGCTTTTAACCCTTCTTAAAATTATTTCGGGTTTGCTTTTGGTATTGCTTGCAAAAGCCTATCGCACGGCAAAAGAATATTTTCTATCCGCTATAACCTTTTTTATCTTAACCTTTTCACTAGGCGGAATTTTGATAGGAATATTTTCTATCTTTGGCGTAAAAGAGATTGGAGAAGTGCTTATTGCCACAATCTTTATCCCAGCGTATATTCTTTTGTCGGGGTTTGTTAAAGGAATAAAATTTATTGTAAAAAGAAAGACTTTCTATCCGTTTTTAGTTAAGTGTGAGATAGTTTTTAGAGAAAACAAAACGGAGTTTATCGGTTTTTTAGATACGGGAAACGGCTTATATCTAAAAGACGAGCCTATCGTAGTGATAGGAAGGCGAGCCTTTTTAAAACTTATCGACAAAGAGTTTCCTAAAATGGAATACGTAGAGTATAAAACGGTTATGGGGGAAAGTAAAATGCCGACCTTTACCGTGGACAAACTATTGATATATTTAACTGAAGAACCGAATATAATTTATAACGCAAGGGTAGGCGTAGCCCGTCACGGAGAAAAAGACGACTACGACCTAATTTTACACCCTGCGCTAATAGGGGAAAACTATGCTAAGTCTTTTGAAAACCAAACTAAAAAAACTTCTTGAAAAATTTTGTTTATCCGAAAATCTTTTAAGGTATATTGGCGGTGGCGAAGCGCTACCCACCCCCTTTTCTCCCGAAGAAGAAAGCGACGCGCTAAACCGTTTATCGCAAGGCGAAGAAGGCATAAAAGACCTTATTATAGAGCGCAACCTAAGGCTAGTGGTGTATATTTCTCGACGTTTTGAAAACACGGGCGTAGATCCCGAAGACTTGATTTCAGTTGGCACGATAGGGCTTATTAAGGCGGTAAATTCTTATAATGCGGAAAAGAATATTAAACTCGCAACGTACGCTTCTAGGTGCATTGAAAATGAGATTTTGATGCACCTTAGAAAGACGGTAAAAATTAAAAGTGAAGTGTCTTTTGACGAGCCACTTAATACCGATTGGGAAGGAAACGAACTACTCCTTTCAGACGTTTTAGGAACGGATACAGACGTCGTTTACAAAAAGATAGAAAGCGGTGTGGAAAACGAACTTATAAAGGAAGCGCTAACCAAACTTAATAAGAGAGAAAAGGAGATTGTTGAACTTAGATACGGGCTTAGGGGAGAAGACGAATTAACCCAAAAAGAAGTGGCGGATCTATTAGGGATTTCGCAAAGTTATATCTCGCGATTAGAGAAGAAAATCATAACGAGATTAAAGAGAGAGTTTGCAAAAATGGTTTAATTATAAAAAAATCAAAAAAAGACTTGACATTATGTTTTAAAGGTGTAAAATTAATGTGTATTTAAGTATAACTTAAAAAGGAGAAACTGAAATGAAAATCAAGAAACTCAGCATTTTAATCTCATTACTTCTCTGCGTCACTATCGGTGGCGTATACGCAGCATGGATTTATGCTAACCCTTCAACCAAGACTCACCACACCGTTGGTCTTAACATTGGTTTTGAAGCAAGAAACGAAGGCGCTATCGGTGAATACACCTTAGAAGTTGATGCCACCGCTACCCCCTTTGCAATCGAACCTGCATCAACAACCGATTATACCGCTACGTTAAAAGCATTAAAGAGCGTATACTTGGTATTCGACCCTGCTGATAACGCACCGCAAGACGTTATTGATAACGGCGTTGATACATACTTATATTTTACTAATGCAACAGCATTAGAATCGTTAAAGTATACCGACGATACTCACGATAACGAATCTATCTTTACCGTGACTAGATATAAAGAAGCATCTGAAGCCGGCGCTGCTAAAATCGATATGAAATCTACTGATAAGGTAGGCAACGTATTTAAGATTGACGTGACTGATTTAATCTTAGGTTCTATCGACCTTATCGATATTCAACTTCCCACTAGAGATAAGTTTGAAGACTTTAACACCGCATTAAAAGCAAACGGCGACATTATAACCCTTTCGGTTTACGTCACCAATACTTTTGTAACTCCTACGACCTGATAATTTTTAGAAGGGGAACAAAGTGTCTTCTTACGAGATATACGTACTGATACTTTGTTTGATAGTTTTCCTTTTGCTTGCGGGACTTTCCTCACTCGTTATTTGGCTTGTCCTAAAGCAAACGGTTAAACTTATTAGAAACGGAGTAGAAGACGAGAATATAACAAAAGAATATTATAAAGCGCAAGCTAAAAAAGAACGCAAAGTATGCAAGGGCATCGAAATTACCGTGTCCTTGCTTTTGTGTGTTTTGCTTTGCGCCTTTTTTGCTTTCTCGTTGTACATTAATTTTAGAGGAGACTCTTTTTCGGACAGCGTTCCCACGATAAAGGTTGTAAACAGCTCTTCTATGAGCGAAAAGCACGAGAAGAACGTTTACCTAACTGAAAACGGGCTTGACGACCAGTTCCAAACCTTTGACTTAATCTTAACGTATAAAGTGCCCGACCAGTTTGACTTAAAACTTTATGATGTAGTCGTTTATAAAGTAAGCGGTGGATACATTATCCACAGAATAGTCGGCATTGAAGAACCCAACGAAAGTCACCCTGACGAAAGATATTTCCTTTTGCAAGGCGACGCGAACGAAACACCCGACCGCTATCCCGTTCACTATAATCAAATGGTGGGCATTTATCGTGGTCAAAGAGTGCCGTTTATAGGAACGTTCGTATCGTTTATGCAGTCACCTGCCGGTTGGCTTTGCATTATGCTTATCGTTGGAGCAATGATTTTATCGCCTATTTTAGAAAAGAAGATTTTGAAAGAAATCAACGATAGGCTGCTTAAAATTGGTGTTATAGGCGAGATTGCAACGAGTAAAGACGTAAAAGAAGAAGTTATAGAAAAGGTAAATTCTGAGTTTGGGGCGTTAAAGGGGAAAAAGGATAATCGTACTTTCTTTGAAAGGTTAGAAGCCTCGCCCGATACTACTAAACAAAGATACTTCGCTATAAACGATTTAATCGAACGTATAGACGGCTTTAAACTTCGCCCAACCGATAAAACAAGGTCTTATCATTATAAGAATAAGCCTACGGTAAAACTCTTGATAAAAGGCAAAACCTTAAACGCTTATCTTGCGCTTGACCCTAAAAATCTTGAAAACACCAAGTACGTGTTTAGCGACCAATCTAACGTTAAAAAATACGCGTCTTGTCCGGTTAGAGTAAAACTTACTTCTGATAGACAAGAAAAATACTCGTTAGAATTAATAACCATGGTTGCCCAAAATAACGATTTGGAAATCAAAGAAAAGGTTATCGCAAAAGTTAATGCTTTCGAGCACTTAAAAGGCAAGAAGACTAATCGCACTTTTAACCAAAAGTTAAATAGAGCAGGAAAGGAAACTAAGCGTAAATATTTAGAAATTAAAGATTATATACAGGGTATTCCAGAGTTTTCGGAAAGAAAAGGCGAAATGATTAAGGCTTTCCGATATAAGAACGGAACGGTTATTAAGTGCGCGGTTAAAGGAAAAACCTTAAACGTATATCTTGCGCTAAACCCCAAAGACTTTGAAAATACTAAGTACGTATTCTTAGACGTTTCAAAAGTTAAAAAGTATTCTCAAACGCCAATGCGCGTAAAGATTACTTCTAATAGGCAAGTAAAATACGCAAAAGAATTAATACTAGAACTTGCAAAACAAGTCACTCTCGCCAAGGGGGTAGACTTATAATGCTAAAAAAACTTAACAAGATTTTAATACCCATTATATTTTTAGTAATATTGCTAAGCATAGGCGGTGTTTTCGCTACGTGGACGTATTTATCGCCCGAAGCAAACGGACAAGGCGGTTTTGGGTTTTCTATGGAAAGAAAACGTATCGTTTACATTACCGATGCCGTGCAAGTGACAGGTGGAACAGGAACTGCAACTGTTAACGGTTATAACGAAACTACGTTAGGCTCTACCATAACCCTTAATTCAAATAAAAACACCTACACTACGGTTAAAATAACTGTATATAATAACGCGTTAGAAACGTATGCATATAACGCGGTAAAATATCATGCATCAGAGTATAGCAATAGCGATATAGTTTACGAACTTCCCGTTCTTCGCCACGGAGACGAGATAGCACCGGGAGAGAGTTTAGAGTTTGAAGTAGTCTTTGCCTATAAGGCAGGGGTTAGGCCATCTAACTACGTGCTAACTTCATTTTTAAACTTTGAATTTACACCTTTAGACGAACTTCCCCCAGAAGAACAAATCGCGGTAAGCGGTGCGTTAGGTCAGTTTAAGGCTATTCTAAATGGTGAAACCATTTCGGATTCGCTCGCGCAACTAACCACGCAAATGGACGACTACAACGCGAACGACCGTCACGACGGTTCTTATATAGGCAACGTTAGCGGTGCAACGGAAGAAGACGTAGGCTTGCTCGAAAACTTATTCCAAGGCAATCTAACCTTACTTATAGACGGCGTGGAAACCGAAGTCACTATTTTAATTAAACGTCAAAATATCGATAGCGACTTAACGACGGGTGACGCAAGCGGAAACGAAATGACTATCTATATGACTACCGATAGTTTGGCACAAACGTGATCGTGGTTTAATCCTGCTGAAGCCCCCGTATTCGTAGCAGTATTTACTTCTGACGATAATGGGGACAGTTGGTATCAAATCGGCGACATGTACGAAGGTGAAGCAACCATAAAACAATATAACGGTTGGCCGGGCTCAGGCTCGTTCGATACGGATACTTGGGTTTCTACCGACGGCAAATCGCTAGACGAACTTGTATAAAATAATCCGACGGAAATTTCCGTCGGATTTTCTTTTTGTGTATAAAAAATTTTTCTTTGCCAATACTTATAAAACCCTTTGGTTTTTTACATAAGGAGGGTATATGAGTAGTAAAGTTGTTATTTGCGGAGTAAACACCGCAACGCTTCCTAAACTTACCGAAGAAGAATCCACCGCTCTTTTAATAAGGGTGGCAGATGGCGACGAAAAAGCCCGAGAACAGTTTATAGTTGCCAATATGAGATTGGTTTTATCAATCATCAAAAGGTTTTGGGCAAAACGCATTAATTCGGACGACGTTTTTCAAGCAGGCATGATAGGGCTTATCAAGTCGGTCGACAACTTCGATTTATCGGTGGGCGTAAAGTTTTCTACCTACGCAGTCCCAATGATTATCGGCGAGATTAAAAGGTTTTTAAGAGACGGCAATTCTTTAAGGATTTCTCGCTCTATTAGAGATACCGCCTACCTTGCCTTAAAAACTCGTGGGGAACTTGAAAAAAACGACGAAGAAGCAAGTTTAGAGCATGTTGCCCGCGTTATGAACGTTGCGGTTTCAGAAGTCGTTTATGCCTTAGACGCCATATCGGACACCGTTTCACTTTACGATCCCGTGTTTAATAAGGGTGGAGATACGCTACTTTTAATGGACCAAATTGCCGACGAGAAGAACACCGACGAAAATTGGACGGAATCGACTGCTATTAGTACAGCGATAGAAGGACTTCCCGATAGAGAGAAAAAGATTATCTATCTAAGATACTTTGAAGGTAAAACTCAAACGGAAATATCTAAAAGCGTAGGGATAAGCCAAGCGCAAGTTTCAAGATTAGAAAAGAACGCCCTAAAAGAAATAAAACACGGTATAAGAGTATAAAGGGTAAAAATTAAATAAAAAAGTTTAAAACACGCAAACTTAATTAAAAAAATTACTTGACAGTGGAAAACCATAGGTTTATAATTAAAGTACTTTTTGGAGCAAAAATTATGAAAATCACTAATTCTTACTTTTATTTTTACTTTAATAACAGGTTTTCAATATCTCGATAGTAATTGCTATACGACAGTTTTTGCGTGAAATAAAACCTTAGGCTTTGTAGTGATTACTACAAAGCCTTTTTAATTTTTTAGGAGTCGGTTATGATTATAGTTGTAAAAAATTCTTGCGAACAAAATCAGTTTGAAAATTTAATTGATTGGGTTAAAGAACTAGGGCTTGACGTTCACGTTAGCCGTGGCGAAACTTCAACAGTTTTAGGACTTGTAGGCGATACGAGTAGGGTTGATATTGACCTTATTTCAAGTTTAGACATCGTTGAAAAAGTTCAACGCGTTCAAGAACCGTATAAAAACGCAAACCGCAAATTCCACCCAACGGATTCGGTTATAGATATTTGCGGAAGAAAATTTGGTGGAAACAATTTTAACGTTATTGCTGGGCCCTGCTCGGTAGAGTCCGAAGCGCAAATCATAGAAGTTGCCATCGCCGTAAAAGAAGCGGGCGCAACAATGCTTAGAGGCGGTGCTTTTAAGCCGAGAACTTCGCCCTATGCTTTCCAAGGTCTTAAAGATACGGGCATAGAATTACTTCTTAAAGCAAAAAAGGAAACGGGACTTCCCATTGTCACCGAACTTTTAAGCGTTAGCCACTTAGACTTATTCCACGACGTAGACGTTATTCAAATCGGTGCAAGAAACATGCAAAACTTTGAATTATTAAAAGAAGTTGGAAAGACGGGCAAGCCCATCTTATTAAAACGCGGACTTGCCAATACCTTGCAAGAACTTTTAATGAGTGCCGAATACATTATGGCGGAAGGGGATAGCGAAGTTATTCTTTGCGAGCGCGGTATTAGAACGTTTGAAACGATGACGAGAAACACCTTAGACTTATCGGCAGTTCCCGCTTTAAAAGATAAAACGCACCTTCCTATAATTATTGACCCAAGCCATTCTACTGGTCTTGCCAAATACGTAGAACCCATGTCGCTTGCTTCCGTTGGCGCAGGGGCTGACGGTCTTATTATAGAAGTACATAACGATCCAAAGCGCGCTCTTTGTGACGGGGGACAATCGCTTAACCCAGAACAATTTAAAGCACTTATGCAGAAGATTAAAACGATGCTTCCCATCGTTGGAAAGTGCTACGACGGAAAATAATAAAAGGTAGAAATTATGAACGTAGGTATAGTAGGGCTTGGGCTTATAGGCGGCTCTTTGGGGCGCACGCTCGTTAAAAAAACTAAAGATAAAGTCTTTGCCGTGGACGTTAGTAAAAAAGCCATGATGGACGGAAAACTTCTTTCCGCATACAATAGCGAACTAACCCTTGATAACGTTAAAGATTTAGACGTGATATTTTTCTCGCTATATCCTAATGCGTTAGAAGTAGAACTTGAAAGATATTGTCCACTTCTTAAAGACGGGTGCTTAGTTTTAGACATGTGCGGAAACAAGAGAAAACCGGTTGCCCAAATGAAAAGGCTATCCGAAAAATTCCCTAAACTAAACTTTATAAGCACGCACCCTATGGCGGGTCGTGAGTTTTCGGGTGTAAACCACTCTACTGCTACGTTATTCGATAAGGCAAGCATGATTTTAGTGCCTGTAAAGGCAGACCTTAAAACCATAGCAAACTTAAAACAATACTGTTTGGACATAGGGTTTTCGAGTGTAGTAATTACTACTGCTGAGCGCCACGACGAAATTATTGCGTTTACTTCTCAACTTGCGCACTTGGTTTCAAGTTCTTACATTAAATCAAAAACCGCTGAAAGTTTTATGGGCTTTTCGGCAGGCAGTTTTAGAGATATGACGAGAGTTGCAAGATTATCCCCTGAAATGTGGTCGCAACTAACCATAGATAACGCGGATTTTTTAGTAAACGAATTAGATAGCATTATCAATAGTCTAACCGAGTACAAAACGGCACTAAAAAACAAAGATAAAGATAAAATGAAAGAACTTTTAGAAGACGGCAACAATAAAAAGTTGGCGTCCGAAAAAATGAGAAGGAATTGGAATAATGAAAAATAATCTTCTTAAAACCGTTTCCGTCAACACATCTAAAAAGTACGACGTTTTGATAGGAAAAGGTTTAATCGATAAAGCAGGTGAAAAAATCAAAGAGATTATATCGCCTTGCAAGTGCACGATAATTACCGACGACGTGGTTGATAGTCTTTATTCTGAAAGGGTAATAAACTCTCTTAAAAATTCGGGCTTTGACGTTGTTAAGTTTGTTTTTAAGAACGGTGAAGAAAGTAAAAACATTTTAACCTTCGCAGAGATTTTAGAGTTTTTAGCAGAGAACGAACTAACGAGAACCGACCTAATCGTTGCTTTGGGCGGTGGTGTCGTTGGCGATATTTCGGGCTTTTCGGCAGGGACTTATCTTCGCGGTATAAAATACGTGCAAATTCCAACTACTTTGCTTGCGGGTATCGATTCTTCGGTTGGCGGAAAAACGGCAATAGACTTAATGCACGGCAAAAACTTGGCAGGCGTGTTTTATCAACCGAGTTTGGTTATATGCGACGTTGATACCTTTTCGACCTTGCCTTCCGACGTTTTAGAAGGTGGCATGGGCGAAGTTTCTAAGTACGTGGTTTTAGATAAGAATATTTATTCGCTAATTAAGGGCGGAAATTACGATATAGAAGATTTAGTTTACCTTTCGGTAGACTATAAAAAAAGGATAGTGGAAGCCGACGAGTTTGAGGGTGGCATGCGCAAACTTTTAAACTTTGGGCATACTATAGCACACGGCATTGAAAGGCTTTCAAATTATAAAATTCCGCACGGAATAGCCGTTGCAATGGGTGTTAGAATTATACTTGAAAAGTCCTTAAAACACGGCTATATAGATACAAGTGTTTACCAAGATTTAATAGGCGTAGTAGACCTTTGCGTTGGCAAAAGGCAAGCGCCCTATAAAATAGAAGATATTGCTACCGCTTCACTTACCGACAAAAAAAGAAAGGGCGATTATATATCTTTTATGATGGCTTACGGAGTAGGCGACGTTAGAGAAGTTAAAGTAAACGTTTGTGACATTAAGGAATTCTTAAAATGAACTTAAAGATAAGCAAGGCAAAAATCAAGGGAAAACTAAATGCAATCCCTTCTAAATCGTATGCGCACCGCATTGCCATACTTAATTTTTTGGCGGGCAATTTTGAAGATGTGGAACTTGGCGGGTTTTCTTCTTTAGATATTACGGCAACCCAAAATTGCCTTAAAAGTATTAGAGATAAAAAGCAAAAACTTGATTGTGGCGAATCAGGTTCAACCTTAAGATTTTTGCTACCACTTTGTTCTGCAATAGGCGGAGAGTTTGAGTTTGTTGGGCACGGCAAACTTATGGATAGACCAAACGACGAACTCTTTAAAGTTTTAGAAGAACACGGTGTAAAGATTGAAAAGGATAAAACCATAAAGATAAGCGGAAAACTTAGGGCAGGCGAATATCAAATTAGGGGAGATATAAGCAGTCAGTACGTTTCAGGGCTTTTGATGGCGCTACCCAATTTAGATGGGGATAGCGAAATAATTTTGACAACCCCGCTTGCATCTTCACCTTACGTTGATATTACCCTTGAACTCTTAGCAAAATACGGCGTAAAGATAGAAAAGGCTGATTACGGATTTTTCGTAAAAGGCAATCAAAAATTTGTTGGCAACGAAAAGCCCGAAGGCGACTATTCAAACATGGCGTTCTTTTTGGTGCTTGGCGCTCTTTCTGGCAAGGTTAGCGTTTTAGGACTTAACAAAGGTAGTGTGCAAGGTGATAAATATATTTTAGAAATATTAAAACTTGCAGGCGCAAAAATAAAAGAAAAAGACGGTGAAATAACCGTTAAAAAATCACGACTTAAAGGTTTTACTTTTAGTGCGGATACTTGCCCTGATTTAGTGCCGATTGCTTGCGTTTTAGCAAGCGCTTGCAAGGGCGTATCAAAAATACGTGACGTAGAAAGATTAAAGATTAAAGAAAGCGATAGGATAGAAAGCACTTTATCTATGCTTAAAGCATTTAAAATAAATGCCGAAAGCGACGGCAAAACCATTACCGTATATGGCGGAAAAGCGCATGGCGGAGATTGCTGTTCTGCGT
>CAJMCT010000016.1 GCA_905211955.1 uncultured Eubacteriales bacterium
TGGTATAATCAATCTATAAAGCATTAGAGGTGTTTTTTTGAACAACGTAGGCAGAAATGATAAAAAATCCGAAAAGAAATCGGCAATATTCACAGCCGAAACTTTAGGGGTGGTTTTAGTTTTATTTTCCACTCTCGTTTTCGTTTGTCTTATAACGCGTGACAAGGTGTTTGCCGCGCCTGGTAAATTCATTAACGAATTTTTCTTAGGGTGCTTTGGCTACTTTGCATACGTGCTTGCACTATACGGTGCACTTTCAGGTGTTTTACTCGTTATAGGCAAAAAAATTAAACTTTCCAAAAAGAGAAAACTTATCTTTATAGCGGGTGCGGTTGTTTTGGCTTTCCTAATCCACGCCATTACCATGCACGATTATTCAGAACTTTCTTACGGTGAATATTTATCACTTTGCTATACCCGTGCGGACGGTGGTATTGCAACTTGCTCTGGCGGTGGTATACTTACGGGACTTTTGGCATACGTTTTTACCGCACTTTTAACTAACGTCGGTGCTTACGTTATTTTAAGCATTTTGCTTTGTGGCGTTGGGTACTTAGTTTATAGAGAATACTTTTCTAAAAGGGCAAAAGCGCAAAAAGCCGAAGATAATGAGTTTAATTCGACTTTCGTAGAAGAAGCGCCTATTTCTAAGCCTGAAAATCCTACCGTTTCTAACGCCAATAGCGAAACGGTTGCTCCTACGGTAATGGCGCAAACGGTAGAACAACAAAAAAGACAAAAACTTTTCGTTGCTAGTAGTAGCGATTTTGCGTTTAAGACTAAAAAAGATTTAAAAAACGAAGATCCGCAAGTAAAGATTACTTATGCGGACGGTGGGCTTTCGGTTGTAAACACCACTAAAACTTACACCGCACAGTATGGCGAAGATATTCAAAGCAAACTCAACTATATCAAAACGCCTGCTAAAATCAATATCGATCGCACTACCTATCAAGTAAACACTCCGCCTATTCAAAACGTAGCGGTTGTTTCTGCACCAATAGAAAAGAAGGAAGAACCTGTTATCGATAATATGTCAAACGAATCGGTTATTCCATTTTTTGAACACGACGAAAGCGCAAAGGACGTTGACAGTGCAGTAGGGCATGCTGAAAGTTTTAGAGAAAAGTATGCGGAAATACCCGACTTTGACGAAGAAACCGTTTCCGCTCCCCTTGCTGTGGAAGATAGCGTAGAAATTCCGCTAAGCCCCGAAATTTTTGCAAGCAACAGCGATTCTATCGAAGAAGAAAAAGAAACGGTAGAAGAATTTTCGTATAATAACGAGATCGAAGAATCGATAGTAGATACCGCTGAAGAATTAGAAGAAAACGTAGACGCTATCGAAATAGAGCCTACCGTTATAGAAGAACCTGCGCCTTCAACCATTACTAGAGAAAGAAGAATAAGAAATATCTTCGGTGTAGAAGACGAAAAGGTAGAAGAAAAGAATTCCGAAGAAGAAAAGCCTGCATTTACAAGCAGGGTAGAAATTGATAGAAACGGCACGAGAAGAATGGGCTTTACCGCAAACGCGGAAGAAGAGCCTAAGGCGGAAGAAAAAATAGAACAACCCAAAAAGGTAAAGGAAATTCCGCCTATAAATAGAGAATACTTCCGTCCGCCGTTTGATTTGTTAGAAGATTATCTTCCCCCCGCTGATTTACCTAAGGAAAATCACGAAGAAAGAATGGAAATCATCAAACAAACGCTTGCCGAGTTTAAGATTAACGTAGAACCGCAAACGTTTGTACAAGGCCCTTCAATCACGAGATACGAAATCAGTATGCCGGCAGGTATATCGGTTAAAAAGGTGCTTAACTATGACGACGACTTAAAGATGCGCCTTGCAGCAAAAGACGGTGTTCGTATAGAAGCGCCTATCCCCGGTAAAAACCTATTCGGTATAGAAGTAGCAAACCAATACCGCGTGACCGTTGGCTTGAAGCAAGTTATGGAAGACTTAGCGGGCAAAAAGAGTAAACCCGGTTCGCTTATGTTCGTTTTAGGTAAAAACTTAGTTGGTGAAGCGGTGTGTGATAACTTGGCAAAAGGACCGCACTACCTTGTTGCGGGTGCAACGGGTTCTGGTAAGAGTGTATGCTTAAACGTTATGCTTACCAGTCTTATTATGAGATATAGCCCAGAAGACCTTAGAATAATACTTGTCGACCCCAAACAAGTGGAATTTAGTGTTTATCAACACATTCCTCACCTTATGATAGACGATATTATTCACGAACCCAAAAAGGTTATCGCTGTTTTAACTTGGGCTTACGCCGAAATGGAAAGACGTTTTTCGGCATTTAAAGAAAGTGGCGGTATGGTAGTAGATATCGATGCTTATAACGAAAACGTTGCAAGCGATACCGTTCCTAAAATGCCGAGAATAGTTATAGTAATAGACGAACTTGCCGACCTTATGCAGTCTTGCAAAAAAGACTTAGAAGCGCGCATTTGTGCTTTGGCACAAAAAGCGAGAGCGGCAGGTATTCACTTAGTGCTTGCAACCCAACGTCCTTCTGTTGACGTTATCACGGGTACTATTAAAGCAAACCTTCCTTCACGTATTGCGTTTAAGGTTATGAACTTTAACGACTCTATCACGATCTTAGGCGAACAGGGTGCGGAAAAACTTTTGGGCAACGGCGACATGCTTTATAAGAACTCTAACATGCCCGACAACGAAAGATACCAAGGCGCATATATCAGTACGAGAGAAGTTAACAATATCGTTTCGTATATCAAAGAGCATAACAAGGCTTACTTTGACGACGAACTTGCCGAATACTTGGAAGATTCCGTTCGTGAAAAACGTGAAGAAACCGTTTCTTCTATAGAAAGTGGTGACGACGGTGAGATGAGCGATGCAAACACTGAACTTTTGAAGAACGCATTGTCCTTTGCAATAAATAGCGGTGCGATTTCTATATCGCAAGTTCAAAGACGTTTCCAAATAGGATATATTAGAGCGGCAGGGCTTATCGATAAAATGGAAAGTCTAGGCTATATTTCGGGCAACGAAGGTAGCAAGGCAAGAAAGGTTTATATTACGAGAGAAGAATTTGAAGAAAAATTCGGCCCGACAGCCGAATAGTAGTTTAAGGTATGACTAAAGGAAAAAGAGTAGGCGTTATCTCGCTTGGGTGTGACAAAAACAGAATAGATACCGAAAAAATGCTTTTCATATTATCCGAAAGGCATACTTTAACCAAAAACCCAGAAGATGCTCAAATTTTGATTATCAATACTTGCGCTTTTTTAGAAAGTTCTAGAAAAGAAGCGATAGAAGAAATTCTTTGGGGAATAGAACTTAAAAACCTAGGTCTTGAAAAACTTATCGTCACTGGGTGTTTGCCCCAAAAATTTATAGGCGAAACGTTTGACGCGCTTCCCGAAGTAGACGCTTTTTTAGGTGTTTCTGATTACGGACAAATAAACGAGATTATCGATAGAACTTATAAAGGCGAAAGGGTAAACGCGGTAGGCTTGCCACGTGGTGAGTGTGGCAAAAAGAGAGTTTTAACTACTAACGGCTATGCCTATCTTAAAATTGCCGACGGTTGCTCTAATCACTGTACATACTGCTTAATCCCTAAAATTCGTGGAAAATTCCGCTCAGTTCCAAAAGACGACCTTATTGAAGAAGTAAAGGGGCTTGGTGAGATTAAAGAACTGATTTTAGTTGCACAAGACCTTACAAAGTACGGCGCGGATTTAGATGGAAACGTTAACCTTTGCTCGCTAATTCGTGAACTTTCTAAACTTGATACGGTAAAGGGTATAAGACTACTTTACTGCTATCCAGAAGGCGTTAGCGAAGAACTTATCAAAGAGTTAAAAGAAAACCCAAAATTAATAAAGTATATAGATATACCTTTCCAACACGCGAGCGATAGAGTGCTTAAACTTATGAATAGAAAGGGAACTTTCAGTTCTAATTTGTCGCTTATAGAAAGATTAAGAAAAGAAGTTTTAGGCATTGCCATAAGGTCTACTTTTATAACCGGTTTTCCGACTGAATCGGAAGAAGACTTTAATACTCTTTTGGAGTTTATAAAGGTAGCAAAACTAACAAACGCAGGGTTTTTTAAGTACAGTAGAGAAAAAGATACCCCTGCCTATAAACTTGACGGGCAAGTCCCTGCAAGGATAAAAGAAAGTCGTATAAGAAAACTTTACACCGCGCAAAAGAAAGTGGTTAAAGAGTGGACTAAAAACCTTGTAGGTAAAACGGTTAAAGTTAGTGTAGAAGGGTTTGACGAAGAACAATTAGTGTACTATGGAAGGGCGTATTTTAACGCACCCGACGTGGACGGAAAAGTTTACTTTTTCTCTCAAGAAGAAGTAGAACCAAGCGAAGAGATAAACGTAAGAATTAAAAAGGCGTTCGATTACGACCTTTACGGAGATAGAGTATGAATTTACCAAACAAACTAACCATTTTAAGAATTATAATGATACCTATTTTTACGGCGGTATTCTATATCACCGCAATACCTTATAACTATCTAATTTCAGCGGTAATATTTGCGCTTGCCGCATCCACCGATTTTTTAGATGGTTATATTGCGAGAAAATATAATTTAGTGACTAACTTAGGCAAGTTTTTAGACCCTATTGCCGATAAAGTTTTAGTTTCTACCGCGCTTATCATTATGCTTATCCCGTTTGGCGGAGCGGTAATACTTCCTTGGTATGCAGGAATTGCCGTTGCAATTATTTTGGCAAGAGAACTAATCGTTAGCGGTTTTAGAATCGTTGCGGCAAGTAAAGGAAGCGTGCTTGCAGCGGATATGTCCGGAAAGATTAAAACTTTCGTTCAAGATATAGCAATCTTAGTGCTTTTAGTGGGTGCATCAGTTAACCCCGGTCTTTACTCGGTAATGAATATTATAGGACTTTGCGCACTTGGTGTGGCAACACTTTTAACCATAATTTCGGGTACTGAATGTTTAGTTAAAAATAGGGCGGTTTTATCCGATAAAGAATAATGAAGACTGCGCTTATATTTTTTAAGCGTTCGGAAACTACTAAGGACGCTGAATATCTTAAAGAGATTTCGCAAGTGTTTAACGATGGCGGTATTGATTTTGAAAACGTAGAAATCATTACTCCTATCGACGATTTAGGGTTTAAGAGAAAACTATCTGAACTTAGGAACACCGTGGACAATCTTATCGTGACCGTTAGTCCCGAAGTGTGCTTTGATATTAAACAAATGATTGCCGACGAAATGGATACGGCGCTTGTTGAAAACGACAATGCGGTAAAATTCTTAGAAGCCGTTTCTAAGGCTAATGGTGTTGAGTATCCCGACTCTTATGCTAAATTGCCTATCGACGCCATACTCGTTCCAAACGTAAAGGGTGGCTTTCAAGGTTTTATGATGGAAGATAACGAGTTCACACTCGTCGTTTTGCCACAAGACGCAGTCGAACTTAAAAGCATGTCGGACGGATACGTCGTGCCGTATATGGAAACCAAGTACGGTGTAAAAAGAGAAAGGTTTTTCTTTAAATATTTTGGCGACGTCACCCCCTTAAACAAGGTTTTATTAGAGTGCGAAGAAAAGTTCGGCAAAGTTTTTACTAAGGACGTAAAAACGGCTTTTGGCGATTCTTTAGTCACTATAGTTTTTGATGGCGAAGGGGACTTTAAAGCAGACATAAAGCGCTATATAATAGAGAAGTTAGGGAACAACGTATACGCCGAATTTGATACCACGCTTGGAGAGAGAGTTTTCGACGTTCTAAAGTTAAGAGATAAAAAAATCTCGATTGCCGAATCGTTTACGGGCGGTAGAGTGGTGTCTTCGATAATAGCAAACTCGGGCGCTTCAAAATATCTTTCGGAAGGTGTAGTCACCTATTCTAATATAAGCAAGATAAAACGTCTTGGAGTTAGAAAAGAAGACCTTTACACGCACGGCGCGGTAAGTTCAAAAGTGGCTTATCAAATGGCGCTTGGGCTTTTAATGACCGGGGATTGCGATATAGCGGTTTCCACAACGGGAATTGCAGGACCTTATAGTGACGATTCCAAAAAACCCGTAGGGCTAAACTTTATAGCAATCGGAACAAAACAAGGTATACACGTATACAAGTACGAACTTAAAGGAAATAGAGAAGAAATTACTGAAACGGCAAAGAATACCGCGCTGTTTCTAACAATAAAAACTTTAAAAAACGTTTAGAGGAAAAATATCATGGATGAAAACAAAGTAAAAGCATTGGACAGTGTTATGGTCCAAATCGAAAAGCAATACGGAAAGGGCTCGATTATGCGCCTTGGACAAACCGCAGGCGACAACACGGTTGAAGCATTGCCTACCGGCTGTTTTGCATTAGACCTTGCAATCGGCATAGGCGGACTTCCGCGCGGAAGAATAGTTGAAATTTACGGACCTGAATCTTCGGGAAAAACTACCGTAGCGCTTCACTGTATTGCCGAAACGCAAAAAGCGGGCGGAATTTGTGCGTTTATAGACGCGGAACACGCATTAGACCCCGTGTATAGCAAAAACTTAGGCGTAAATTTAGATGAACTTTACGTTTCACAACCGGATACCGGTGAACAGGCGTTAAACATTGCCGAAGCATTAGTAAATAGTAAAGCGGTAGACCTTATCGTTATAGACTCGGTTGCAGCACTTACGCCAAGAGCGGAAATCGAAGGAGAAATGGGTGACTCGGTGGTCGGCGCGCAAGCAAGACTTATGAGCCAAGCACTTCGTAAACTTACCCCGATTACCGCTAAATCAAAAACTTGTATTATCTTTATTAACCAACTTCGTGAAAAAGTTGGCGTTATGTTTGGCAACCCCGAAGTGACCGCGGGTGGAAAGGCGCTTAAGTTCTACGCAAGCGTTAGAATTGACGTTAGAAAGTCTGACGCGCTAAAAGACGGTGGCGTTGCTTACGGCAACCACACCAAGGCTAAAATCGTTAAAAACAAGGTCGCTCCGCCCTTTAAAACGGCAGAGTTTGACATTATTTACGGCAAGGGTATATCTAACGCAAGTTGTATGGTAGACCTTGGCGTTGAATACGACGTTTTAACTAAGAGCGGTTCTTGGTTTTCTTATAACGGCGAAAAAATTGCACAAGGTAGAGAAAAGTGCGTAGATTATATCGAATCTAATCCCGACGTTATGCAAGAAATCAAGGAAAGAATTTTAGAAGCCTTTAAGGAAGGCAACCAAATTAAATAAGTATACTTTAACTTGCAAAAAAATACTTTGACATTTAGTCTAAGAAGGTATACAATATAATGTAGTTATATAGCGTATACACGCTTTATATAAGAATAATTTAACAGGAGGCAGTAAAATGCAAACAAATTACGGCTTTCTGTTCTTGGCAGACGTAGGAACTACCATCGCGTTCGTTGTAATCGGCTTAATAGTCGGTGTGGCGCTTGGTGTATTCGTAGGTTGGATTCTTAAAAACAAATCTTTTGTAAAAAAACAAGGCGACATACAAAAAGTCACCGAAAAAATGCTCGACGATGCAAGAGAAGAGAGCAAAACAATTAAAAAAGAGGCAATTTTAGAGGCTAAAGAACAGGAACTAAAATTAAGAAATGATTTTGAACGTGAAGCAAAAGAAAAACGTGCTGAACTTCAAAGGACGGAAAATCGTTTAAATCAAAAAGAAGAAACTCTCGACAAAAAAGAAGAGATGCTCTTAAAGAGAAACGAAGAAACTAGCCGTCAACAAAACGCTTTAAGAGAAAGACAAAGCGAACTTGACAAAAAACTCAATGACATCTCAGAACAACACGACAAGATGGTTAAAGAGTTTGAAAAAATCGCTCAAATGAGCAGAGAAGAAGCCAAAACCCAACTCGTTCTCGCTATTGAAGACGAAGCGAAACGTGAAGCGGCAGGTATGGTTAAAAACATCGAAGCCGAAGCAAAGGAAGAAGGCGAAAGAAAGGCAAAGGAAATCGTAAGCCTTGCTATTCAAAAATGTTCTACCGAACAAGCAACTGAAATTACCGTTTCGGTTGTACCCTTACCATCAGACGATATGAAGGCAAGAATTATAGGTAGAGAAGGTAGAAACATAAGAACCTTAGAAAACGCAACGGGTATTGAACTTATAATAGACGATACTCCTGAAGTAGTTATCGTATCAGGTTTCGACCCCGTAAGACGTGAAGTTGCGAGAATTGCGCTTGAAAAACTTATTCAAGACGGAAGAATTCACCCCGCAAGAATAGAAGAAACGGTTGAAAAGGTTAAAAAAGAACTTGATCAACAAATCAAAGAAGCAGGCGAAGCCGCAACCTTTGAATGCGGAGTATTCGGACTTCACCCCGAAATCGTTAAACTTTTAGGAAGACTTAAATTCCGTACGAGTTATGGTCAAAACGTGCTTAAACACTCTATAGAAGTTTCTCACCTTGCTGGCGTTATGGCAACCGAACTCGGTGTAGACGCAGCGCTTGCAAAACGAGCAGGACTTTTACACGACTTAGGAAAAGCCGTTGACTTTGAAATAGAAGGCACGCACATGCAAATTGGTGGCGACCTTGCTAAAAAGTATCGTGAAAACCACGTTGTAGTTAACGCAATACTTGCTCACCACGGCGACGTTGAAACTAAAACTATTGAAGCCGTTTTAGTTCAAGCGGCAGACGCTATAAGCGGTGCGCGCCCAGGTGCAAGACGCGAAACGACTACTAACTACGTTAAGCGTTTACAAAAACTCGAAGAAATATCTTCAAGCTTTAAGGGCGTTGAAAAATGCTACGCTATTCAAGCAGGTAGAGAAGTGCGCGTAATGGTTAAACCCGAAGTTGTTGACGATGCTCAAACTTTATTCTTAGCAAAAGACATTGCTAAAAAGATTGAACAAGAAATGGAATATCCCGGTCAAATTAAGGTTAACGTAATTCGTGAATGGCGCGCAACCGAGTTTGCAAAATAATTTAATAAAACAAAAAAACTGCGTTTACGTTGTAAGCGCAGTTTTCTTTTTTAAAAAATTAAAGGGCGAAAATTCTCGCCCTTTTTATTCGTGATTCTATTCCCATTCAATCGTGCCGATTGGCTTTGGTGTTAAGTCTAATAAAACTCTATTTATACCGTCAACTTCGTGGGTGATGCGGTCGGTAATCTTATGTAAGATAGAGTAGGGTATTTCTTCAATGGTAGCCGTCATTGCGTCTACGGTGTTTACCGCGCGGATAATTGCCGGCCAACCTTCGTAGCGCTTGTCGTTTTTAACGCCAACACTCTTCATGTCGGGAACGGCGATAAAGTATTGCCAAACCTTGCCTGCCAAGCCGTTGATTTCAAATTCTTCACGGAGTATTGCATCGGCTTCGCGGAGAGCGTGTAATCTATCGCGAGTAATTGCGCCAAGACATCTAACGCCAAGACCGGGCCCGGGGAAGGGTTGACGTTCAACCATATTTACGGGAAGACCTAATGCCTTACCTACAACCCTAACTTCGTCTTTATATAATAGTTTAACGGGTTCAACAAGTTCAAACTTCATATCTTCGGGAAGTCCGCCAACGTTGTGGTGTGCTTTTACACCGTCACTTTCCAAAATATCAGGGTAGATAGTGCCTTGTGCTAAAAAGTCGATACCTGTTAACTTTCTCGCTTCTTCGTCAAAGACCTTAATGAATTCCCCGCCTATAATTTTTCTCTTTTGTTCGGGTGCCGAAACGCCTTCTAAAAGACTTAAAAAACGATCGGTAGCGTCTACGTAGATAAGGTTGGCATCAAGTTCTTTGCCGAACACTTCAATTACTTGTTCGCTTTCGCCTTTGCGCATAAGACCGTGGTTTACGTGTACGCATACGAGCTGCTTGCCGATAGCCTTGATAAGAAGAGCAGCAACTACAGAACTATCTACGCCACCAGAGAGTGCGAGTAAAACTTTTTTATCTTTAACTTGCGCTCTAACGGCGTTTACTTGTTCTTCAATAAAAGCATCAGCCAAAGCCTTGGTGGTAATTCTTTGCATATTTTCGGGGCGTTTATTAGGGTCCATAAAATACTCCTTTTTAATTAAAAGTTGGTTTATAAATTAATTATAAAATAACCAAAGCATAAAGTCAACCGCCCGAAAACAAAAACTGAAAACAAAATTTTTATAGAGGTTATAATTAAAAATTATAAAAAGCAAAATTAGAAGCGTTGACAAGCGCTTCAATAAATGTTAAAATTTAGTGAAAAAGAACGAAAAAAGGAAAAATTTTTTATGGGAGTACCGGAAATTTTCGGGTCAATGGTATTTAACGATAAGGTAATGCGTGAGCGTTTATCTGAAAAAGCGTATGGGGCAGTAAAGCAAGCGATTGCAAACGGCACTCCGCTATCTCACGAAACGGCAAAAGAAGTTGCTGAAAAAATGAAGGATTGGGCTATTGAAAAGGGCGCAACCCATTTTACCCATTGGTTTCAACCGATGACTGGTATCACCGCCGAAAAGCACGACGGATTTATTGAACAAAAGGGTGAAGAAGTTATAATGAAGTTTTCTGAAAAGTCTTTGGTTAAAGGCGAATCAGACGCTTCAAGTTTTCCAACTGGTGGGCTTAGAGCGACCTTTGAAGCAAGGGGCTATACCGCTTGGGACCCCACGTCTTACGCGTTTGTAAAAGACGGTAGCCTTTATATTCCCACGGCATTTTGTTCTTACGGTGGAGATGCGCTTGATAAAAAGACACCGCTACTTCGTTCTATGGACGCGCTAAACAAGCAAGCGCTTCGCGTTTTAAGATTGTTTGGCGACGATAAAACGGTTAGGGTAATACCCACCGTTGGTTCTGAGCAAGAATATTTCTTGATTGATAAAAGCGTTTACGAAAAGCGCATAGACTTAATACATTGTGGAAGAACGCTATTTGGCGCACGTCCATCTAAAGGACAAGAACTTGAAGACCACTATTACGGTGCGATAAAGTCAAGGGTTTCAGCATTTATGAAGGAAGTAGATACTGAACTTTGGAAGTTAGGGGTTTTGGCAAAGACCAAGCACAACGAAGTTGCGCCCGGTCAACACGAACTTGCCCCCATATACGTTTCGGCAAACATAGCGAGCGATCAAAACCAACTCACTATGGAAACAATGAAAAGCGTAGCAAACCGTCACGGTATGGTATGCTTATTACACGAAAAACCCTTTGCATCGGTTAGTGGTAGTGGTAAGCACGACAACTGGTCGCTTACCACAACTTCTGGTGAAAACCTTTTAGAACCGGGTGAAACCCCCGAAACCAATGCGCGTTTTCTACTTTTCTTAATGGCGGTAATCAAGGGCGTAGACGAATATCAAGACCTACTTAGAATATCGGTTGCAAGCGCAGGCAACGACCATCGTTTAGGTGCGGACGAAGCACCACCTGCTATTATATCAATATATTTAGGAGAAGAATTAGACGGCATACTTTCTTCAATAGAAAGTGGCGATACGTATAACGCAAGGAAAAAATCCGTGCTTAAAATCGGCGTAAACGTTCTTCCCCCGATTCCAAAAGATTCAACGGATAGAAACCGTACTTCGCCGTTTGCATTTACGGGTAATAAATTTGAATTCCGTATGGTTGGCGCTTCGGAAAATATTGCTTGCCCCAACTTTATCCTAAATACTATCGTAGCGGAAGAACTCTCTTGCTTTGCTGACGAATTAGAAAAGGCACCCGACTTTAACAAGGCGCTTGCAAACTTGCTTAAAAAGACTATTAAGGAGCATAAGAGAATACTATTTTCCGGCAACAGTTATTCTAAAGAGTGGCAAAAGGAAGCCGAAAGTAGAGGGCTTTTAAACTTAAAGTCTACGGTAGACGCGCTTCCTCTTTACGCTAAAGAAAAGAACGTTAAACTCTTTGAAAAGCATAGCGTTTTAACTATAAGCGAAATTCACTCTCGTATGGAAGTTCTTTTAGAGAACTATGCAAACGTATTGCATATAGAAGGACTTACCGCGGTTGATATGGCAACAAAAGAGATTGCGCCTTCGGTTATTGCATACGAAAAATTCTTGCTATCCGAAATTGCACTTAAAAATCAAGTAGCGCCTACGCTTTCTAAAAGCCTTGAAGAAGGCATATTAAACAAACTATCAAGCCTTGCAAAGACTTTTGCCGAAAGGTTAGAAAAGTTAAGAAAAGACGTAGACGCATTTAATACCGTCACGGGTGTGTTCCAAAAGGCAACCTATTCTAAAGACGTTATTTTAGCGGATATGCAAGCCCTTCGCGAGTGTACGGACGAAATGGAACTTTTAATCGGTAAAGATTATCTTCCTTTCCCTAACTACGAAGACATTTTGTATAGTGTAAAATACTAAAAAACACTAAAAGGGATATAAAGACATATATTAAAAGAGCGGTTTAATTTCCGCTCTTTTTTGTCGTTTTAAAGTTTTTTTTAAAAAATTGAAAATATTCTACAATAATTTGAAAAAATTGCAACTTATATACATTGACATTTATTAAAAAATCATAATAAAATAAAAAAAAGGCTTATTGAATAAGCGAGGAGGGTTTTATGAAAAAGTTTAGACTTTCTTTAGTGGTTTCCGTATTGCTAATTTTGGTTTTAAGCCTATCGGCATGCGGTGGCAACAACTTTTCAAGTTTCTATGACAATGAGGACTTAAGTGAAAAGAGAGCCACACCCACGAATTTTTCCCAATTAGAGTTAAGCGGTGAGATTGCCGATTTGGGTGAGAATTTAATAGGTTTTAACTCCGAAGAAGTAGACGCAAACGATTCGAATATAACCAATCAAGTTATAACCGTTTACGATTTAGAGAAAAACCAAGTTGTCGGAAAATATTCTGTGGATAAATCTAAATATGAATTAGATATTTCTTTCGACGTATATCTAGACGCAGAATATTACTCGATAAACGTTGAAGACTTAGACTCGGGAATCACTGCAACCACCTTCTACAATGCAAGTGGCGTGCAAGTTTATTCTATTGACGATGTTAGTAAAATCAAGTTATATAAGCAATACTTCGATTTAATGCTTATTAACGACGAAGCGTATAGAATTGGAAAAGACGGAACGTTTGAAAAAGCCTTCGATCTTAACGCGATGAGCGACTATACGTATTCTTTAACGATGAAGATAGACGATTATTTCTACGGAACTAAGAACGGCACGAGTGTTGTTTTAGACGAAGAACTTAATCTTTTAAGAGTAATTGAAGCGCCGAGTTATGCAAGGAACTTTGAATATTTCCCGTTAGAAAACGGTGACGTTCTAGTTCAATACTGGGTAGAAGAATCGACTGATGCTGAAGATTATACCTTCATTTACGGCGACGAAAAGATTACCTTAGTAAGCAAGATAATAGACGTAGAAAACGGTGACGAAGAAGAAATCGAGTTAGACTATATAATCGATAGTTTAACCCCCAACGGCTCAGTTGTGTATTACCACGGTACTTATATATCTGGCGATTTTGATAATTCTAGTTATAACTCTAGCATAGACAATTTTGTTGAAGAAGCGACAAAGATAGAAAACGAACGTCTTTTAAACGGCGCAACCGAAGTTTGCACTTTATCTTTAACTAACGGCGGAAGGGTAGATAAGGTTTTAGAAAAAACTATTGCAGGTCAATTAAACGACATTAGAGTTGTTGACGAAAATGCATATATACTTACTAACAGTTTAGGTCAAAAATATTTAGTAAACGAAGACGGTGACGTGATTGGCGAAGTATCTACAGGGCTTTATAGCAACGGTCACGTTTACTATAACGACGACGCGGTTTATAGCGCTAAACTTAAAAAGATTTACGACTTAGAAGAAAACGGATATACTTTAATTTCAGCAGTAGACGGCGGATTATTACTTGAAAAGACGGTCGAAAACGTTGCTTCTTACTATTTACTCCAAGACGGTACTAGCGAACCGCAATTAATAGAAAACTTTGAAAAGTCTTTATACGGTATGCTATACGTCACCAAAGTCACGGGAGACAATGGGGTAGAATATAAGTACTACACGTATAATGGGGTTGAATTACACACTTCAAATGCATCGTATAACGCACGTTTTGCAACCGAATCGGCTATGCTACTAGTAAATGCTACGACCGATACGAATACTGGAATTATCACGTATACCTATTATAGAGTAGTGTAAAAATTTAATGACAAACAAAAACAGGATAGCGATTGCTATCCTGTTTTTTTATTTTCTATTTTTGTTTTCGGTATTCTCTTGGCGATATTCCTAGAGTGTGCTTAAACACTTTTGAAAAGTAGTTATAGTCGGGTATTCCGCATTTTTTTGCAATTTTGTTTACGGAAAAGGAAGACTCTAAAAGCAAATTGCAAGCCTTTTTAAGCCTTCTAAGTTTTACGAATTCCGCGGGGGTAGAGTTAAAGTATTCTTTAAAAACCGAGTAAATCTCACTGTGCGAAAGCCTAAATATAGAACACAGTTTTTGCACGGAAAGGTCGTCTTCCAAATTAGCACTAACGTAGTTATCTAGCAACACGTCAATTCTATTTTCTTCCTTTTTAACAAGCGATTTTAAGTATTCGTACCCAGTGCATGCGTCCATAATTCTAAGTGCTGAATTTATCTTTTGCATATCGAACGCGGGCAACTTATCGAACTCTTTTTCAAGTAAACTTAGTTGCTCTATATTTAGCGAAGACAAGTTTTCAAAGAGTTGGTCTTTGCTTGCCTTAATTTGTCCGATTGCAATATATCCTATAATCTTTTCTTCGTAAAGTATAGGCGAAATGCACTCTAAAAGCCCCGCGTGGCAAGTGTAAAAATACTGTTTTCTTGTCTTTTTACAAATGGAAAAGGCGTTTTTATCACAGGCTTTGCACTTTTTGTCCATATCAACGTTTTTTCGCAAAAGCGAACAAAAAGGCGAAAACTTTTCGGGGTAAAAACAAAGTTCGTTTTCTTCACTATTGAACAGAAAATCTTTTTGGATATCTTCATCTAGATATTGCCGTGCTTCATCCATTTCCAGTCTTTTTACCACTTGATTCAGACTGCGTCTTACTGTTTCGTTAAATTGTTCGTTACGAGTCTTTAATATGGTACTTACATATTGGATTTGAAGATAGAGCAGCCCGATGAAGGCAAATGCCATCACAATTGCAAGTAACCAAATAGTAGACTTTCTCATTCTTTCTTCTTGTTTAATTAGTAATTAATTGTCTGTGATTAAAATCTCTCTTCCTTCTATTTTTATTTGTAAATTCGTAGTACGTGCTATTG
>CAJMCT010000017.1 GCA_905211955.1 uncultured Eubacteriales bacterium
ATATTGATTGCAATAGACGAATCAAATTTAGTTTGAAAGCCCACAAACATAAGCATTGGTTGACAAACGTATAAAACCAATACTGAAAGCACGTTTTCAGCACCCTGCCCTATCATTTTAATTTTAGCGAGCAAAAACCCTGGCACAACCAAAAGCACCAAAGATAACACGGTTATAAAAACTGTAAAAAAATCAATCGTCATAATTTATCCTTAAGACTTAGATAAAGTCTTTCAAGTGTTCTAATTCTTTCTCCGTTTGCATGCCTCGGTTTACCGCAAGGTAAAGTGCAGTGGTATCAAAGCGCGCGTCGTGATAGCCTAAACTTTCGCCAAACAAGTCTTGCGCCGATTTTAGAATTTCCATATCGATAAGTTCAAAGTATGCACACATTTCCGAAAGTTTCGGGTATTTATACCCCATGCCGCTACTTCTTTTAAGCTTGATTATTGGGGTTAATTTTTTCATAGAACAAAAACTTTCTTTAACGCAAAACTCTTTTAAAGAATTTTCAAACTCGGCGGTTAAAAACATAAAGTCGAAAGACACGTTATGGCAAATTACAAGGTCGGCTTTTGAAAAATCGTTTTCAATTTCTTCTATACAGTCTTGAAAAGTTTTTCCGCCCGACAAAACTTTTAGTTTTTGTGGAGACAGTCCGTGAACTGAAAGCGCGCCCGCTTCAACGTAATCAACCGAAAAATAAAGGTTTTTAGCCGTAGTCCCTTTCTCGTCTTGCATAAGATAAGAAAGTTGACATATCTTGCCGGGGCGAAGACCGGTCGTTTCGGTGTCAAGGTAAATAATCATAAAAAATTAAGGGGTAAAACATTACCGTTTTACCCCTTTTCTCCATTAAGCAATATTATATTTTGAGCAAATCGGCATATCTATCGGCATACTTGACAACACAGTTAGAATCGTTTTTGTAAGTATTGATAATTTCCGCTTGCTTTGAAGACAAAACCGTATTGGTGTTTGCGTAAAGTTCGATAAGTTTGTAAAGGTAATTATCGGTATCTTCTATATCGTCCCAATTAGCGATCATGCTTTCTAATTCAGTCTTCCAACCTGCTAAGTCTTTTTCGCCCTTATCCATAATTGCGTTAAGATACTTAACCAAACTATCGTAATCGGTGTTAGCGCCGAGAGCCTTAGAGAAGAACATTACGTGATAACCAAAATCGGTACCAACAACGATATAACTCTTTTCGCCCAAACTATCTTCAACGAACTTTCTACCCGCATCAGCAAATTCCTTAACGAATTTTTCCGTCTTGCCAATATCGGGCTTAGGAGCAACTAAGTATCCGCTACCTGCGTTTAGTGAACCAGCATCAGTAGAGAAGGCGAATAATAATTCGTTTATTCTATTGTCGTAATCGGTTGCAGTATCGCAATTATTTACGTAAAGGATAGGATCGTTTGCATCACTTACCATATTGCGATTTGCGTTTCCATCATAAACGTATTCATCGATTAAATCCATAAATGCGCTAAGACCAATTTCGTTTATGGTATCAACTCTATATTTGCCTGCTTCAGTTTCAGTCTTTTTAGAAAATTCAGTGACGATGCCTTGGAAAGGAAGTGCTTTTTCTGCTAAAGCATAGTCGTTCTTAAAGGTGACTTCACCGTTTGCAAAATCGAAATCATAGTCGGAATATATCCAAGATTCTCTTAAATCTTTAGCGGTAGTAGATGCTAAAACTGATTTTCTTTGAGCCACTTTTTCGGTATCGCTTAAATCTTTATTCGCTTTGATTTCTTCAATTAAAGATAATTGATATTCGTTTGCACCAAGTAAAAGGTTATAAACGTAAACGTATCCAGTGTAAGGAGTATAAACTACGGGGCTTGTTGCGGTTGCCGAAGACAATGCCGTTTCAAACGCAGCCGAGTCTTTTATGCTATTTTTTTGTGCGCTGTACATTGCTTGGTATTCAGCAACGAGTTTGTCAATAGTGACGGTAGATCTAACTTCTTTTTCAATGCTCTTTTGAAGTTTTTCTATTAAAAGGTTTTCTTCGTTAGCAATAAGGTTTGCCTTATAGTATTCGGTATCCTTCATAGTAGAAACGTCTTCGCCAAGTAAACCGTTATCTTCTAAAATTTTAAGTGCTTTGTTGTATGCTTTATATCTTTCGCTACCAATCGTGCCGATATCAGCGCCGTTATCTTTGTAGAGTTTGTTGTATTCTTTCATTTCATCAATAGAAACTTCGGTATCAACGGTAGCACCTGTAGGAACTGTTCTAACTTCGCCTGCAAAAGTTTCTGATTTTTTAACACCTTGTTCTTCTTCATTGTTGTCGATAAGGGTGTTCATTGCCTTAACGGTGTTATAAGTAGCCTTTGCAACGTCGTCGTCAGTTAAATATCTTTCAACGTCCCACTTGTCTTTTCCTTCGCGCTTGAAAGACGTTTCGCTTGCGTCAAAAGTAATGATTGCGTGTTGAACCATAATTCTCGAATTAACGAGGTTATCGATTATGGTTTGGAAAATTTGTTCACTGGTGTATCCTTCTTGCGCATAACTATATCCGTAGTTAAGGTAAGCCATAACCATTTCTTTCTTTTCTATTTTTTCCAAAGGTGCGTCTTCGGAAATCTTTACGGTTGCAACTACTTGCGCCATATCCCTTTCGTTATCGGTGGTCACTAAATTACAACCCGACAAAGCGGCAAGACTGATTATAAATGCACTGATAACCGCTATTATCGATAAAAGTCTTTTTTTCATATATATCTCCCAAAACATTAGAAAACTTGGTTTACCTATAAAGTATATACTATAAGGCGAAAAATTGCAATCGTTTTTTTTATTTTTTTACCCTTAATCGCCCCAAAAAAATCATTATTTCCTTAATTTTTATACCTTTCGGCTTGAACGAGGAATTTTTTCATAAGCAAAAGCGAGTCCTCGCCACTTCTTCCGCCACCAAACGAGAGCATAGGCACGTCTTTCATAACCACTTTGGTTTGCACTTCGGAATTATCCATTGCGTAAGAAAGTTTAGGGTTTGCAAAGGCTTTGTAGTTATCGAAAGTAAAAAAGGCTTCTTCTCTCGACGCGCAAATCTCAGTCACTCCGTACTCTTTTGCAAGGCTTTTAACTACCGCAACCGATATTAAGTTTTCCACTTCGTGCGGAATAGCGCCATAAGTTTCTTCAAGCGATTTAGTCACTTCTTCGCAGTCTTTAAGAGTGCGAATTTCGGCAATTTCTTTATATGCTCCCATCTTTGCCGAACAGCTTTCTATATAATCGTCGGGGATAAATGCCGAAACCCTTATATCAAGTTCGGCAATCACGTCTTCTTTGCCTTCTAGTTCTTCTTTTAAGAGTTTAGAATAAAGTTCGTAGCCAATCTTGTTCATGTGTCCGTGCTGTTCAGCACCCAAAACGTTGCCAGCACCCCTTATTTCTAAATCTCGCATAGCGATTTTTATTCCGCTTCCCATTTCGGCAAATTCCACTATTGCGTTAAGCCTTCCGTACGCGGTTTCGGTAAGAATTTTTTCCTTCTTAAAGGTAAAGTATGCGTAAGCAAGTCTATCGCTTCTTCCAACCCTTCCTTTTAACTGATAAAGCGTTGAAAGTCCTAACCTATCGGCATCAATAACAATTAACGTGTTTGCCTTTGGCAAGTCTATGCCGTTTTCGATAATGGTGGTAGAAATCAAAAGTTTGGTTTTGCCCGCGTAAAAATCTAACACGTTTTTTTCCATAACACGTTCTTCCATTTGGCCGTGAACTACCGTTATGCTAACGTTTGGCAAAAGCCCTTTTATCTTTTCAGCAAAACTGAAAATGCTTTCCACTCTGTTATAGAGAATAAACGCTTGACCGCCACGGTTAATCTCTCGCAAGACCGCGTCTTTAATAAGCGTATCCGATTCTTCCGTCACGTAAGTTTGAACGGGCAAACGTTTTTTAGGCGGTGTGTTTATAGTGCTTATAGAACGTATGCCTGATAGCGACATGTGTAGCGTTCTCGGAATAGGCGTTGCGGTAAGCGTTAGTGTGTCCACGTTCTTTTTTAAAAGTTTTATGCGCTCTTTGTGTTCTACGCCAAAACGTTGTTCTTCGTCCAAAACCAAAAGCCCCAAATCTTTGAAAGAAACGTCCTTAGATAGTAGTCTATGAGTGCCGATTAAAAGGTCTATTTCACCGTTTTTAACTTGTTCTATTATTTTTTCTTGTTGGCGCTTAGTCTTAAAACGGTTAAGGCAAGCAACCTTAACTCCAAAGTTCTTAAACCTTGCCACTGCTGTGTTATAGTGCTGTTCGGATAAAATCGTGGTGGGTGCTAAAAGGGCGACTTGCTTGCCGTTTAGTATTGCTAAAAACACCGCCCTTAACGCAACTTCGGTTTTTCCAAAACCCACGTCCCCGCAAACTAGCCTATCCATAACCTTTCCACTCGTCATATCGGCAAAGATTTCTTCGGTGGCAATCGTTTGGTCGGGAGTATCTTCAAACTCGAACGCACTTAAAAACAACTTTTCTAGTTCTTCGTCAGAGTTAAACTTAAAGCCTTGTAGCGCATTTCTTTCTTCGTAGAGTTTTTTAAGGTCGAAAGACATTTTCTTAATACTTTCCCTAACACTCTTTTTAATGCGCTCAAAGTCTTTTCCACCAATACGAGAAAGGGTGGGTTTTTCCGCACCCAAGTATCTCGTTAATATATCCATTTGCTCTACGGGGATATATAAAACGTCTCCGCCGTGGTATTCTACCGCAACGTAATCTTTAGTTCCTTCAGTGGTGGATATCTTCTTGTTCCCTAACGCCCTACCTATACCGTGTACTTCGTGAACGCAATAGTCCCCAATTTCAGGCGCGGTGAAAAACGTTTGTTTTTTCGGCTTAAACTTTTGCTTTTCACGGCTTTTAGTAAATAGGTTTCCACTACCTATTACCACCAACTTATCTTCGTGATAAATAAAGCCTGAATCAAGTTTTCCTATAAGTATACTTATACCTTTTTCGCTGGCGATTGGGGTAATGGTTGCGCCAAGTCCGTTAGGCGCTAAATCGTCCATAAAAATCTCGGCTCTTTTAGGGGTGTCGGCTAAAACTATAACGCGGTAGCCACCCCTTTGCCAATTTTTAAGGTCGTTATACACTTCCTTTATATCAAGTCTATAATCGGCAACACCACTCACTTGCGGGTTTATAATTTTAAGCGGTCTAAAAAACGGTATTTCCGCCGATATTGTTTGCAAGCAGGCGCAAAGTTTTTTATTTAAGCCGTCCGTTAAGTCTTCTACGGTCAAAAGGTTAAACTGTTCAGCGCCAAACACTTCCCCCGCGCTATAAAGTGAATTAAACCTTTCGGAAAACTCGGTATAAACTAGTTCACAAGTCTTTGCTATTCGCTTTGGCTCGTCAAAGATAACGACCGTATCTTTGGGCATAAGGTCGAATATATACGTCTTTGCCTTACAAAAAAAGTTTAGGTTAGAAAGCGCGTCGAAGTCTTTATTCTCTACCGAAAGACAAACGTCTCCGTATATGCTTTTAAGCCTTGTTGCGCCATCATTATGCGCCTTTTTAAGGTCGGTTTTTATGGTGGCTAGCATAACGTTTAGTTCTTCTTGCGAGTAAGAAAACTCCACCGCTTGAATAATAGTAATCTTATCAAAAAACCCTAAGTTTTTGCGAGTTTCTACGTCAAAGGCCTTAATGCTTTCAACGGTGTCACCAAAAAAGTCTACTCTAAACGGATTATCGCTATCTATAGGGTATACGTCTAAAATATCCCCACGAATACAGAACGTGCCTTTGCTTTCTACCGACTCTACGCGTTTATATCCTGCGTTTATTAAAAAATCAAGGTAATCCTCTCTTTTATAGTCACAGTCTTTTTGTAATATAAAAGAAGATAGTTTACCGTCTATGGGTTGCATAAGGCTTTCCGCCGTAGCAATAACAACGTTAGCATTTGGTAGTTCTGATATACCCTTTAACCTTTTGTATAGAGTATCTTTAGAAAATGCCCTGCTTAAAATAAGCGATTCGTCTTTTTGTGGTATACAAACAATCTTTTTGTCGGTGTAAGCCCTTAAATAATCGGCAAAAAGGCTTGCCGTAAGGTTATCGTGAACGACGATTAAAAGTGGGTTTTCTATACCGCTAAGCAAATAGTTCTTAAACGAATCGTTAACGCCAAAAACCGCCGAAGGTATACCTTGGCGGATAGCACTCTTAAATTCCGTAAAGGAATTATCGAGAGATAAATTGTTTACGATTTTATTCGGCATAAAACCCCGAACGGCAAAATTTATAGTGTGGTTTTGCCGTTATATTTTTGCATTACGTCTTGCAGTTTAGTGCCTATTGCAAACTGATACCCTGCATTTCCAGCGGTATCAATCGCCTTTAAAAACAAAGGCTTGTCATCATCTTTTATCCCCGAAAGCACGTAGTCGATAAGCGGAATTTTAAATTCTCCGTCTTGCTTAAAACCAATACGTATTCTCGGAAAGTTGGTGCTTCCTATTTGTTGAACGATATTTTTCATACCGTTATGCGTTCCGGCAGAACCGTTTTCTCTAATACGGATTTCGCCTTTAGGAAGGTCGTAATCGTCGTAGATAACTAAAAGGCTCGATACGTCTATCTTATAAAAGGAAAGAAGTTCTCTAACACTTTCACCGCTTAAATTCATGTACGTTAAAGGCTTAGCGAGAATTATCTTTTCTCCCCCAGCCTTAAATTCCGCCACCTTTGCACGGCATTTTTCTTTATTAAATTGTGCGCCCGAAAGTTCCGCCACCTTGTCTATTGCCATAAACCCTAAGTTATGGAAGGTGTTTTTATACTTTAAGTCGGGGTTTCCTAATCCTACTATAAGTTTCATATCTTACTATTTGCAAAATGCCGTTTAGATAAACGGCATTTTTTCTTTTGTTTTATTAGTCTTCGTAAATTTCCGAAAGTGAAGAATCCATATAAACTGCTTTAATTGCACGGGCAATGGTTTTAGCAGTAGGTCTAATTTCTAACATATCAGAAAGTTCGTTCTTAACGTTTTCGGGGATATCAATGGTATCCAAACAGAAAAGTTTTTTAATGGGCGATGCTTTAAGTCTTTCAACTGCAGGACCGCTCAATACACCGTGCGTACAGCAAGCGTAAACTTCTTTAGCACCGTTTTTAACAAGTGCTTCAGCGCCTTGGCAAATAGTACCTGCGGTATCGATCATATCGTCTACCATTAAGCAAGTCTTACCTGCAACGTCGCCGATAACGTTCATAATTTCAATAGCGTTTGCCTTAGGACGACGCTTGTCTACGATAGCGATAGGTGCGTTTACTCTTGCAGCGAAGTTTCTTGCGCGACCAACCGAACCAACGTCTGGGGAAACAACTACCCAGTTTTCGTCCATTTGCTTTTTGAATTTCTTTGCTAAAAGTGGTGCACCGTAAAGGTGGTCTACGGGAATTTCAAAGAAGCCTTGAATTTGTGCTGCGTGAAGGTCCATAGTCATAACTCTATCAGCGCCCGCACTAGTTAAAATATCGGCAACGAGTTTTGCCGTAATCGGATCTCTTGGACGTGCTTTTCTATCTTGTCTTGCATAGCCAAAGTAAGGCATAACCGCGGTTATTCTACCTGCCGATGCACGCTTACAAGCGTCGATCATAATAAGCAATTCCATAAGGTTGTCGTTTACGGGGTTAGACGTTGATTGAACGATAAATACGTCTTTACCTCTAACGGTGTTAGGAAGGGTTATGCTTATTTCCCCATCCGAAAACTTGCCTACTTCTGCGTTAGATAAGGTTAAGCCCAATTCTTTTGCAATGGCAGAAGCGAGTGTCTTGTTGGAATTTCCAGCAAGAATTTCAATAGTGTTGCCGTGTGTAATCATTTTATTTTTCTCCTAATGTAACTTTGTGTACATTTAGTACGCTTATATTCTATTCTAAAACTACGTTTTAGTCAAGACTTTTTTGCTTTCTCTTGCCTTTAAAATAATTTTTTAAAATTTGCGAGCATTCTTCTTCTAAAACTCCGCCCGTAAACAAGACGTTGTGGTTAAGCCCACTATCCGATAAAATGGGAAACTTGCTTTGTGCCGAACCGCTTTTTTTCTCGTAAGCACCAAACACAACTCTTTTTATCCTTGCGTTTGCTATCGCCCCCGCACACATAGGGCAAGGCTCTAACGTCACGTAAATAGTGCAGTCGTCTAACCGCCAACTCTTTAACTTTTTGCACGCCTTTTTAATAACGTTCATCTCCGCATGGCAAGTTGCGTCAAGTTTGCCTTCAACCGTGTTGAAAGCGCGCGCAACGACTTTGTCATCTTTAACAATTATTGCGCCTATGGGCACTTCGTCGATTTTTTCGGCTTTTAAGGCTTCTTTTATAGCCTTTTTCATAAAAATAGTATCTGTCATAAACTTTCGGTTAAAATATTTATAACCCCTTTGTTTTTCTCGAAAATTTCTTCCGCCTTATCTATCCCTATCGGGTGGGAATAATCGTCGCTTCCAACTTCTATGGTAAAGGACGGAATTTTAAGTTTTTCTATGCACCAATCTTTATATCCACCGGCACTGTTTAAGGTGCTTTTAATAGCGTATCCTGTAGAGTTTGCTATTCTTTTTGCGATTTCATAGTCCCGCTCTTTATCTTTTTGGCTTTGAAAAAACTCGTAGTAAATTTCTTCGCCCTTAGAGTGATAACTTAAAGTTATATGCGGTCTAATTTTTAGGGTAAAATCTCTAAGCGCTTTAGTTTCGCACTCGGAAAAAGGGTGCTTACCAATATAATTTTCACTGCCAATTTCCCTTTTATTATGTTCGCCAGACCCCCAACGCGCGTCAAAGTTTACGTTAAGGTCTACACCTAATGCGTTGGCTTTGTAAAGCGGATTTTTAGTTAGCGCAATCTTTATTCCGTCTATATTTACGGCAGGGATAAAGTAAACCTTTCCACGTTTCCCACTTATTTTAAACTCGTTTATTTGTTTTAGCGCAAGCATAGTCGTCACGTACTCTCTTGCATGAATAGAATATTGGCAAATTACCTTTGGGTATTCACTTTTACAAATAGAAAAGTACGGAATATTTTCCCCTAAAAAGGTTTTGCCAATAACCCCTTTTTCGCATTCAAAGTTTTTATAAAAGTCATTTAAAATTTGCAATACGTCCATACCCTTTATATATGTTCATATATAAAAAATGGACACTTTTATTTGTGGTAAGGTGAATTTACGTTTATCGAAAACGCCCTATAAATTTGTTCACAAAGCATTACTCTAAACAAAGTATGCGGAAAGGTTGCATCTGAAAAAGACATAAGTTCGTTCGCCTTTTCTTTAACCCTATCGGAAAGCCCGTAAGAGCCACCTATAATAAAGGTTATAACACCGTTTCCACCATCTACTAAGTTCTTTATTTTTTGGGCAAAAGACTTGCTAGATACTTTTTTGCCTTCAATCGCCATAGCGATAGAGTATCCTGTCATCTTCGCTAAAATCTTGTCCCCTTCTTTTTCTTTAATAACGTCGATTAGCGCATCGTCTACTTTATTATAATTTTCTTCACCGATCTCTATAATCTTAAACTCGCAAAACTTAGAAAGACGCTTTGCATATTCGTTTACGCCGTCTAAAAAATATTTTTCTTTAATTTTTCCTACTGCTAAAAGGTTAATCTTAATCATAAAAATAACCCACCCACAATCATGCCCACGCAGGCAAGCACGCCGATAATTCCAAACGGGAAGAAAAGCCCAAGCACTTCGCCCTTTTCGGCTTTTGCCTTTTTGATTTTTGGAAAAAGCAGTAAAACGGCTAAACTTATTAATACCATAACTATACCAAGCACGTAAATTAGCGGATTATCTAACGGAATACTTACCTTAAAGTAGTTAAATGTAATAACCGAAAAGTTATTGATAAAATGTGCCAAAATAGACGGTATTGCACTGCCCGATTTTACGGTAAGTAGTGCTAAAAGCAAGCCGTATATGAACTGATAAATAAGTTGAGATGCCGAGCAATGATAAAGGGCGAAAAATAGCCCTGAAAATAGGCATGCTAAAAGCGTTCCCATACCTTTAAGGCCGTTTATAAATACACCCCTAAAAAATAGTTCTTCGGAAATTGCAGGAATCACCCCTAAAAGCACCGAAAATAAAATGTATTGAGAAACGTTGTTTAGTGGAACTACCGCCTGGTTTACGTTAAGCCCAATATCTACAAGCCAACCTGCAAAAAGTTCGTTAACCTTACCAAACCCAAAAAACATACCTACCGCAATGAGAACGGAAACAACTATATATAATGGGTTAAAGCGCTTACAGTTTTCCGAGTTGCAAAAAGTTTCTCCACTATTTTTTCTATGAAGTAGCGAAACGGTAAATAGTGCTATTTCCGAAAAAAGCGAGCCTACCGCAAGAAAAACGACGCTTCCCCTTTCGCAAAAAGTAAGCAAAATAGCCTGTCCTATTAGGGTTAAGACAAGATAGAAAACGATTACCGCCGAAAAGGTAAATCCGCTTTTTTGTGAGTTGGTTAAGTCTTTCATTTTATTCCTTAAAAATTAGCGCAAAAAAATCACGGCAGTGCCGTGACTTTTATTTTACGCGTTGATTATTAGTTTATCAATCTCTTGTAAGTCAGAGTCTACAAGCGTTTTATCCGAAATTCCCACGCTCAAAAGGGTTAATTTTGCCCTTAACTTAATAAGGTCATCTCTACTTAAAGAGTTTCCTTTGGTAGAGATTATAATTCTAAACGGGTTAAGTAAAGTATAACCGCAATCTTTATCTAAAACGAATTCGCTTGCGCGATTTATTGCGCCTTCCACGTTGCCGTTATTTATCATTGCAATAACGCACTTGTTATAAAAATACTCTTTTGCTAAAAGTTCAGATTCAAAATCGTCCTTTCTAATATCGAGATATCCCGCCATATCGTCTAAAACGATAGAAACGTATTTTTCGGTTTTTTCAGAGTCTTTTTCCGCATCGAGTTCGTAAACTAAGCGCGACAAATTGTCGTAATGCCCCGCCTTATCGTAGTGGCGTTGATAAAAATAAACGGTTGCATCATGGTTGCCAAGCGCTTTAGATGCGTTGCCTAAAATTCCGGGCGCAACGAAAAAGAACACTCCGAAGAAAACTATGAGCGTTAACAAAACCCCTAAAAGAGTAAAGCCAACAGTTTTGAGAACGGTTTTTTTCATAAAGCCCCCGAAAGTCCCTTTTTTCAAAAGGGAAATTTATCTACACCCTATTTTAGCAAACATTTATTAAAAAATCAATCTTTTAACGAGAATTTAGTCTTTTACACATACAATTTGTTTTTTTCTCATAAAATTTAAGCGAAGGAGAATTAAAAATGAAGAAATTTATAGTTATATGCTCACTTATATTAGCCCTTGCAACCACTATTCTTTTTATCCCCGCTTGTAAAACCCAAGTGGGTTTAATTGACAACGTTAGCCAGTTAAAACTAAACCTTTACGAAGGCGAAAGTAATTCCTATCATCTAAGAGCTTTTTACGGCTTTGACGAAAGCCCGATAGCTCGCGACGGCAAAGTGGGTAATAAAGTCTATAAATTAACATTTAAACTTATCGGAAAGGAAACCGAAAGCGTAAAAAGAAGTTTAAGTTTTACCTATCGCGACAAAGAACACACCGCAGACTTTATGTTTAACCCCGTCAAAAACTCAGTAATGACTACGGTTGAAATTGAAGATTTTTTCGAGAACGAATTTGAAGTAGAAATCATATCTTCTAACGAGCGAGAAAAAATCACTTTGTGTTCAACCCTTCCTAAAAACACGCTATCATTTGAAAAAGCATTAGAGTTTTTAGAAAAAAACCAACCGTCGCTTATAAATTCTTTTAAAGACGAAAACGGGGTTTTCCAAGGCGAAATTCACCTTCGAGTTATAGTAAAAGACCAAAAGCCGTATTGGTACGTGGGGCTTTTGTCCACCGATAAAAACCTTAAAGCCTTATTGGTAGACGGCTTTACGGGTGATATTTTAGCAATAAGAGAAGTTTTATAGTAAATTTAGTAATGAAAAAACCGCTTGAAATTTAAGCGGTTTTTTATTTTTATATTTTTATTAGTTGTCAATTCCCAATATTTTTCTTGCGACGTATACCCCGCTTGCCGATGCGTGAGAGAGCGAGTGTGTCACACCACTGCAATCGCCGATAACGTAAAGACCTTTATGACAAGTCATTAAGTTGTTATCAATATGAACGGTCATATTATAGAACTTAACTTCTACACCGTATAAAAGAGTTTCGTCGTTAGCAGTACCAGGTGCAATCTTATCAAGCGCGTAAATCATTTCTACGATACCGTCTAGAATACGTTTAGGAATAACTAGCGATAAGTCGCCAGGCGTTGCGGATAAAGTGGGTATAACGAAGTTTTCGGCAATTCTACTTACCGTACTTCTTTGTCCCCTAATAAGGTCGCCAAAACGTTGCACCATTACACCGCCACCGAGCATGTTTGAAAGTTTAACAATGTTTTCAGCATAAGCGTTGCTATCGTTAAACGGCTCTGAAAAATGCTTTGAAACCAAAAGCGCAAAGTTGGTGTTTTGAGTATGCTTTTCGGGATCTTCGTAGCTGTGTCCGTTAACGGTCACTATTCCGTTAGTGTTTTCGGTGACGACTGCACCGTATGGGTTCATACAGAACGTTCTAACCAAGTCTTCGTATTTATCCGTTCTATAAACTATCTTGCTTTCGTAAAGTTCGTCGGTAAGGTGCGAGAAAATGGGTGCGGGAAGTTCTACCCTAACACCTATATCCACACGGTTAGAGTGCGTTTTAATGCCAAGGTCTTTGCAAACCCCTTCCATCCACTTGCTACCGCTTCTGCCAACCGAGATTATGCAGTCTTTGGTGTCTACTACTTTGTCTTTAGAATAAATCTTAAAACCTTCTTCGCACTTTTCCACCTTATCTACGGGGCTGTTAAAGAAAAAGTCTACCTTTTCTTTTAAGATATCGAATATGTTTTTCATAACGATAAAGTTCTTGTCCGTTCCCAAGTGTCTTACTTGCGCATCTAAAAGGTGAAGTTTATTTTGCAAGCAAAGTTTTTTGATGTGCGTGTTTGCGGTAGAATAAAGTTTAGTACCTTCTCCACCGTTTTCAAGGTTGATTTCATCAACGTATTTCATAAGGTCGATAGCAGTTTCCTTGCCGATAAATTCGTGCAAGTTGCCACCGAACTGATTGGTTATATTATACTTTCCGTCAGAGAAAGCACCGGCACCGCCAAACCCGTTCATGATTGCACAAGTGGGACAATGTATACAGGACTTAACTTTTTTACCGTCTATGGGGCATTTTCTCTTTTCAATGGGGTTTCCCGTTTCAAAAATGGCTATCTTTTTGCCATCGCCCTTTTTAATAAGTTCATAGGCAGCAAAAATTCCGCCGGGGCCTGCACCTATAATAACAACGTCGTAATTCATAATTCTTCCTTCGTTTTTATTTATTAAAGTTATCTTTTAGCGAAACGATTTCGCTTATAATTTCTTTTCCGTTAACGTTTAAGCGCTTAAAGTATCCGGTACGCAAGAATTGGTAAGGCTTTTCTTCGCTTTCCATAACGTAAGGCTCAACTTTTCCGCTAAAAATAGAAACGCTATTAACGTTCATACGCTCGCTAAAATCTTGGCCTGCGTATTCTTCGTCTTTTAGAAGATGCGCGTATCTTCTAATCTCTACGTCTACAGCATCAGCCGAGTTTACCCATTGAATAACACCCTTAACCTTTATGTTAGAAGTATCGTTTCCGCTCTTGCTTTCGGGAACGTAAGAACATAAAAGTTCTTTAACTTCGCCGTTTTCTTCAATTACTTCGTCGCACTTAATAATATAAGCCGATTTTAAGCGCACGTATCCGTCCTTTTTAAGTCTAAAATACTTGGGCGGTGGGTTTAGAGAAAAGTCGTCGCTATCGATATAAATCTCGCGAGAGAAGTTTATCTTTCTCGTTCTCTTTACTTCTTCGTTGGGGTTAATATCAAAATCTAATTCTTCACACTTATCTTCGGGGTAGTTAGTGATAGTCACTTTTAAGGGTTTTAACACACCCATTGCCCTTTCAGCGTTTGCGTTAAGATATTCTCTAATACATGCTTCTAAATAACTGATTTGAACTTCACTGTTTGCCTTAGAAATACCGATTCTACCGCAAAAATCTTTTAATGCTTCGGCGGGTACGCCACGGTTTCTAAGCCCTGTTAAAGTTGGCATACGTGGGTCGTCCCACCCGTCTACCGAGCCGTCTTCTACAAGTTTTTTAAGGTATCTCTTGCTCATTACAAGGTTGGTGACGTTAAGACGCGCAAACTCTATTTGTCTAGGCTTAGGATTAAACCCTAAGGTTATGCCTACCCAGTCGTATAAGGGGCGGTGATCTTCAAACTCTAAGGTACAAAGCGAGTGAGTCACACCTTGCATATAGTCGCAAATGGGGTGAGCAAAGTCGTACATAGGATAAATACACCACTTATCCCCCGTGCGATAATGCGTTTCCCTTAAAATTCTATAAATTACGGGGTCACGCATATTGATATTTGGACTTGCCATATCGATTTTAGCACGCAAGCACTTTTCTCCGTCCGCATACTTGCCTTCTCTCATTTCCCTAAAGAGTTTAAGGTTTTCGGCGATAGAACGGTTTCTATAAGGGCTCTCTACACCAGGCTCTGTTAAAGTGCCACGGCATTTGGAGATTTCTTCAGGACTCATATCGCAAACGAAAGCGTTGCCCATTTCTATTTCTTTAACCGCAAAGTTATAAATATCTTCATAGTAGTCTGAAGCGTGGGTTATCTTATCGTAAGAAAAACCAAGCCAAGCAATATCTTTTTTTATTGCTTCTTCAAACTCTTCCTTTTCTTTGCTAGGATTAGTATCGTCTAAAAATAGATTGCACTTACCTTGATATTTTTCTTTAACACCAAAGTTTAAGCAAAGTGACTTTGCGTGTCCAATATGAAG
>CAJMCT010000018.1 GCA_905211955.1 uncultured Eubacteriales bacterium
TATAATATTATAGGGGATAGGTGGCTTTTCACCTAAATAGCACTATGAAGAACTTTTTGAAAAAGAACTGTGAATATTTTATTTTAGGCGTAATAGTTTTACTTTTTGCCGTGCTTACTATTTTTGGCGCAGGCAACGTAAGTGCGCCTTCAAGTTTTTACCAAACGGGCGAACTTGAAGATAGCCAGCACTATAACTCTTTATGCTACGAAATAGACTATTCTGATAAGGCTTACGAACTAGATAGCGTATGGGTAAACTTCGGTAGTCCCGACTTTAAGAAAGACTATTCTGAAACCACCAGCGAAAACGTTAGATTTTACACAAGCATGGCAAACACCAAGGGCGGTGCTTTTTATACCGTCACTTGTTTTGCTGGTGAAGACACCACCGAGGAAGAAGATGAGCCCGGAATAATCAAAAACACGGTATCAGATTTTAAGGTGGGTGCTTGGAGATTGATGTGTGAAGGTATTAGCACTACGCAATATCCCTACTTTTTGATTTCAACTAAAAACTCGGTAAAAATCAACGAAATCGTTTTCGTAGGTATAGATTCAAACTCTAACCGCGTAATTTTGCCTGTCAAGTCTTACGGTGCAGGCGAAAAGGTCGCTTATCAAGGCAGTGCATCTTCGCTTGATAAAAGTAGCGAATTCGGTGTAGACCTTAGAGCGCTTGCTTATGCGGATAGACTTATTGACGAACAAGACAAGTTCGACGTATCTTTAATTTCCGAAAAGAACGTTTATAACGGTGACAAGGTAGTATTTACCGAAACCGAAGCATATACCTTAGAAAGTGTTAGAAACCTAAACACCGGTAGGGGCAATTTTGTTGATAAAACTGCAATGCCTTTAGGACAATATATTCTCTCACTTGGAACGTTAATTTTTGGATATACCACTTTGGGTTTAAGAATAATGCCTATACTTTTCGGTATTGCTACGGTAATTTTATTCTTCATTTTGGGAAAACTTATTTTCGGCAAATCTTTATATGCGTTAATACTAAGCGGTTTAGCGGTAGTAGGCGGATTGCTTTTAAGTATGGCAACCTTAGGTAGCGTAGAAGTTATTGCAACCTTCTTTGTTTTGCTATCATTTACGTTAACCTTAAAATTCTACAAAAAAGGTATAAGCAACAAACGTTTCACTTTAGATATAATAAGCCTTTTAATTGCAGGTTTATCTTTTGCAGTTGCGTTTGCAATTAAAGTGACTTCCATTTATTATCTTATCGGAATCGCACTCGTATTCGTGTTCGGTATGATAAGACAAAACAAAGCGTATAAGGCAAGACTTGCAAAAGAAGAAGATGCTAAAAAGCAAGCGAGCATTATCGCCGTTTATCAAAGAAAGGCAACCCTTTCGGCTATCGTTGGATTTATGTCTTTCGTTATCGCAACCTTGCTTGTTTCTATCGTATGTTTCCTTATCGGCTACGGTACGTACAGTTCGGTTTACGGACAAACCAACGCAATATCTTATACTTTTAGTGCTATAAAAGATGGCTTTACGGCAATAAATTACACTTCGTTTGATAGCGCGTCTATTTATAACTTCTTTGGTTATGCGGTAAACTACGGCGCACAAGCCTTTGGCGGTGAAAAATACGCTTTCGGCAATATCATAATGACGTTTATAAGTTTCTTTGCATTAGTGTACTGCTTGATTTATTATATTTCAGACCTATTTGATAAAAATAAAACCGAAAAGTCTTACAAGGGTGTTTACGTAAACTATTTATTCCTTGCAGTTTCTTATATCGTAGGCTTTGTGCTTACGGGTGTTATTGCAAACGTTGGAATTAGGGGATATTTAATTCCATCTCTCTTTAGTTCGGTAATCACCGTATGTGCTTTCTATATCTTCGATAATGAAGACAAAAAAGCAATATTCAAGATTAAGAGTGCAGAGTTTAGCATAACGAGAATTGTTGCGACCGTACTTGGTTTAGCAATATTAGTAGCCTTTGCTCTTGCAGTTCCAGGACTTTTAGGACTTACGGAAAGCACCAATTTGTTTTCTTGGAACGTTTTAACTCACAACGTTATATAGGGTGAGATATGCTAGCAAAGGTATTAAGTTATACGCTAAGCGGTTTAAACGGAACGTCAATCACTATTGAAGTTGACGTAAACAACGGTATCCCTGCTTTTGAAATAGTAGGCTTAGGGGATACTGCGGTTAAAGAATCTAAAGAAAGAATTCGTTCGGCAATCAAAAATAGCGGAAGACGTGTTCCCACGCAAAAGATAACTGCAAACCTTGCGCCTGCGGACATTAAGAAGGAAGGTTCATCTTTCGACTTAGCGCTTGCAATAGGCGTGTTGAAAGCGAGCGGGCAACTTGTAGCAAATACCGATAAAATAGTGTTTATTGGGGAACTTTCATTAGACGGTTCAATAAGGCGAGTAAACGGGGTTTTGCCCACGATAATTTCCGCCCTTTCAGAAGGGTATGATACGTTTATTATTCCAAAAGACAACGAAAAGGAAGCGTCTTTTATTAGCGGAACTACTACCTATGCAATCTCAACGCTTTCCGAAGTTATAGACCATTTAAGTGGTCTAAAAAATATTGAAAAGGTAAAAGAAACGCATTTTGTAAGCGATGCTCCGCAAAACTACTATGACGTAGACATGTCGCTAATCAAAGGGCAAAAGATGGCAAAGCGCGCTTTAGAAGTTGCGGTGTCTGGTGGGCACAACGTACTTTTCGTGGGCGCACCGGGGACAGGAAAAACTATGCTTGCAAAGTGTATTCCAACCATTATGCCTGATATGACTTTTGACGAAGCGTTAGAAACCACTAAAATTCACTCGGTTGCAGGCGTGCTTAAAGATAACGACGGCATAGTTTATCAAAGACCGTTCAGGAGTCCGCATCATACTGCGTCAACCGTTTCTATGACGGGTGGCGGAAGTAGTTTAAGACCGGGCGAGATAAGCCTATCTCATAACGGCGTTCTTTTCTTAGACGAAATGCCAGAGTATAATAGATCGACTTTAGAAGCACTTCGTCAACCTTTAGAAGACGGTGTGATTAGCATTTCGAGAGTATCGGGTAGTGCGACTTATCCTGCAAACTTTATTTTATGCGGTAGTATGAACCCATGCCCATGCGGAAACTTTGGCTCAGAAGATAAAGTGTGCACTTGTACACCTTCGCAAATAGCAAAGTATAAGGCAAAGATATCTTCACCACTACTTGATAGAATTGATATTCAAGTTCAAGTTGACAGTGTAAAATATACCGAACTTTTAAGTGAAGAAGGCGCGGAAACAAGCGAGGAAATTAAAAAACGCGTAAATAGAACGAGAAAAGTTCAGTTAGATAGATTTAGAAACGAAAAGATAAACACCAATGCCGAAATGGGCGAAAAGCACTTAAAAAAATACTGCGCATTAAGTAAAGAGTGTGAAGAGATTTTAAAGACGGCTTATGAAAGTTTAGGGCTTTCGCCAAGAGCGAGAAGTAGAATTATAAAGGTGGCAAGGACTATTGCGGATATGTCGCTTTATGAAGATATTCGTCCCGAGCACATTTTGGAAGCGGTAGGTTATAGACAAAGTTAATAAAAATGGCAACTTATGATAAAAACGAACTCGCCCTTATTTGGCTTGACAGTTTTGAAGGTTTAGAATACCACAAAAAGCAAGTGCTTTACGGCAAGATTAAGGGTAGAACGGAGATAAAGAGAATAATTTCGGAAAATGCCGATTATCTTATAACGGCAATTGGCGAAAAGGGGTACGAAAACATACTAAACTCCGCAAACGCAGAGTACTTTGACTACGTTATGTCAGGTCTAAAAAAGCAAGGCGTGACGGCGGTGACCATTGAAAGTAAGGATTATCCCGACTCGCTAAAAAACACCGACCTTCCACCCTTAGTGCTTTATGCAAAAGGGGACGTAAAACTGCTTAAAGAAAATTGTTTTGCGGTAGTTGGAAGTAGAAAGAGTTTGCCTTTTTCTATAAAGGTTGCCGAAAAGTATTCGGAAGGGCTAATAGATAGTGGCTTTACGTTAGTGACGGGTATTGCCGAAGGTATAGATGAAACGGTTTTAAAAACCGCATTAAAAAAGGGCGCAAAAGTAATATCGGTTATAGCAGGCGGAATATCAAACGTTTACCCAAGCAAGAATTTTGAGTTGTGTCAAGAGATTGCGCGTCGTGGTTTAGTTATAAGCGAACACCGCCCCGAAACAAACCCAAAGCCTTATTTCTTCCCTATAAGGAATAGAATAATAGCTGGTTTATCTAAAGGCGTGCTAATTGTTAGCGGTGCAAAAAAGAGCGGAACGCTTTATACCGCCGAGTATGCTTTAGAGTACGGTAGGGACGTGTTTGCAATTCCATACGAAATAGGCATAGAGTCAGGGCAGAGTTGCAACGACCTAATAAAGCGCGGGGCAAACCTTACCGATTGTTTTGAAGATATACAAAACTTTTACGGACTTGAAAAGAGAGAAAAGTCTGAAAGTTTAAGCGAAGATGAAACGCGCGTAGTAAACTTTTTGAAAACGGGCGCAAAGCACGTTGAAAAGATTGCGCAAGAACTAAACAAGCAAGTATATGAAATAATCCCGTTTCTATCAGTAATGGAAATAAAGGGGTTAATCGTGAGAAGTGGAGTAAATTCTTACTCGCTAATCTCGGTAAATTTGGAGGAATAAATGCAACTTATAATAGTCGAATCACCACACAAAGCGAAGACGATTGAAAAGTTCTTAAAAGGCGACTATAAGGTAGATGCTTCTAAAGGGCACGTACGTGACCTACCCGTAAACTATATGGGTGTAAGCATTGGCAACAACTTTGAACCGCACTACGTAGTATCCCCCGAAAAGAAGGCGGATATTAAAAGGCTATCGGACTATGCAAAAAAAGCCGATGCAGTTTATCTTGCGACCGACCCGGATAGAGAAGGCGAAGCGATATCTTGGCACTTATCCGAAGTTTTGGGGCTTGACAAAAACAAGGCAAACCGCATAGAGTTTAACGAAATTTCTGAAAACGCGGTAAAAGAAGCGCTAAAAAATCCAAGAAAGATTGATATGAACTTGGTAGACGCGCAACAAGCAAGACGTGTTTTAGATAGAATAGTTGGTTATAGCATATCGCCTGCGGCAAGTTCAAGACTATCCGAAACTTTATCGGCAGGAAGAGTGCAATCGGTTGCGCTTAAAATGGTTGTAGATAGAGAGCGCGAAATACAAGCGTTCGTTCCCCAAGAATATTGGAATATCAAAGCGGACGTAAATCCCGAAGGGGATAGTAGATTTAAGGTTTTACTCGTTGAAAAGAACGGTAAAAAATATAAGCCTTCTAATAAAGAAGAAGCGACTGCTGTAGAAAAGGTGCTTTCTCAAAGTTTATATAAAGTTGGCTCGGTTAAGAAAACGGTTATGAAATCGCACGCGCCCGCACCTTTTATAACGAGTACAATGCAACAAGACGGTTCTATAAAATTAGGTGTGTCCGCACCCCAAATTATGCAAATAGCGCAAAGACTATACGAAGGTGTTTCAACACCTAACGGCAACGTTGCGCTTATCACGTATATGAGAACGGACTCGGTAAGGGTCTCGCAAGAGTCTCAAAGAAAGGCAAGGGAATATATAGAGCAAAAATTCGGCTCGGAATATTTGCCTGCTCGCCCGAACGTTTATAAATCTAAAAAGGACGCTCAAGACGCGCACGAAGCAATTCGTCCTATCGATATAAGAAAAACGCCTGAAAGTGTTCAAGATATTTTAGATAAGAACCAATACAAACTTTACAAGTTGATTTACGATCGTTTTATCGCATCGCAAATGAGTGAAGCCGTTTATAACAGTGTTTCGGTTGAAGTTAATGCAAACGAATACACTTTCAAAACGAGCGGTAAAACGCTCGCGTTTAAAGGATATTTAGCCGTTTACGACGATACTAAAAAAGAAGACGACGAAGAAAACGGATCGAGTTTAATTCCCGTTCTTACTGACGGGGAGACACTAAACTTTAACGGGCTTACCAAAGAACAAAAGTTCACTAAGCCCCCAGTTAGATTTACCGAAGCAACCCTTATTAAGAGTATGGAAGATAAGGGGATAGGTAGACCGTCTACTTACGCAACCATTATGGCAAAACTATCCGACAAAAAGCGTGAGTACGTTAAAAAAGAGAAAAAATATTTAGTTCCTAACCCCATAAGTTATGATTTAATAGACTTTTTAGTAAAATACTTCCCCAACATTATGGATATATCTTTCACCGCAAAAATGGAAGACGAACTTGACGACGTTGGTGTAAACGGAAAAGATTGGAGAAGTCTTATTGCAGAATTTTACGGACCTTTTGAAAAGCAGTTAGAGAAGTCTAAGATTACCGAAAAGATTTGCGACAAGTGTGGAAGCCCAATGATTATAAACAGTGGTAAGTACGGTGCTTATTATGCTTGTTCAAACTATCCTAAGTGTAAAAACATTAAGGCAGTAAACGAAAAGGTCGCTATTCCCACCGATAGAATTTGCGATAAGTGCGGTGGCATTATGGTTGAGCGTGAAGGCAAGTTCGGAAAGTTCTTGGCTTGCTCAAACTATCCTAAGTGCAAAAACACGGTTAGCATGACTGAAAGTGTCGGCGTATGCCCAGAGTGTGGCAAACCCACCAAAAAGATGTTAAGCCGTGCGGGAAAAGTATTCTACGGTTGTTCTAACTATCCTAACTGTAAGTTTATGAGTTGGGATATACCGACTGGCAAAAAGTGTGAAAAATGCGGAGCATTTACTATTATGGTAGAAGGCAAAGTGGTATGCTCTAATAAAAAATGTGAAGATGGAAAACAAGGTTAAAGTAATAGGTGCAGGGCTTGCAGGTGTTGAAGCGGCGATTTACCTTGCCGATCACGGCATAAAGGTAAAACTATACGATATCAAGCCTAACAAGTTTACCCCCGCCCATAAAAGTCAAAATTTTGCCGAACTAGTGTGCTCGAATTCCTTAAAGTCTAACGACGTTTACGGAAACGCTTGCGGGCTATTAAAAGAAGAAATGCGACTTTTGGGCTCTACTGTAATTAAGGTTGCGGATAGCGTAAAAGTGCCGGCAGGAAACGCGCTTGCAGTTGATAGAGAAAAGTTTGCTTCGCTTCTTACCGAAAAAGTAAAATCTAATAAAAACATAGAATTTTATTCGGAAGAAATAGAAGATATAAATTTTGATGAATACACTATTATTGCAACAGGTCCGTTAACTACTGAAAAACTTTCTAAGACCATATCTAAAATCGTAGGCGACGGTTTAAGTTTTTACGATGCTTCAGCACCAATTATTGCATTTGATAGCATCGATATGGAAAACGCGTTTATAGGTGATAGATACGATAAGGGAAACGGCGACCACTTAAACCTTCCGATGAACAAAGAAGAATACACTTTGTTTATAGAAGAATTGCTTTCAGCAAAGAGAGCCGAACTACACGGGTTTGAATCTTCTTCGGTTTTCGAAGGTTGTATGCCCGTAGAAGTTATGGCAACGAGAGGCAAAGATACGTTAAGGTTTGGGCCGTTAAAACCTGCGGGGCTAACCGACCCTAAAACGGGAAGATGGCCGTATGCGTGCGTGCAACTTCGCCGTGAAGACCAAACGGGGACTATGTACAATATGGTGGGTTTTCAAACAAACCTTTTGTTCCCCGAACAAAAAAGAGTTTTCGGCATAATACCCGCCCTACGCAACGCGGAGTTTTTAAGATACGGTGTAATGCATAGAAACACGTTTATAAACTCTACCAAAGTGCTTAACAAAAACTACTCTCTAAAATCGCACCCCAAAACCTTTTTTGCAGGTCAAATCACGGGTGTAGAAGGGTACGTGGAAAGCGCGGGTAGTGGACTTATGACGGCTATTTATTTAACGGGAATACTACAAGGAAAGCCCGTTAGAGATATAGACGAGTGCACGGTACTCGGTGCGCTTGCAAAATATATAACTACGGAAAATAAAGACTTTCAGCCCATGAACGCGAACTTTGGTATATTACCTCCGCCAAACGCTATGATAAGGGATAAAGCGCTAAAAAAGAAAGCGCAAGCGGAAAGAAGTTTAGGGGCGATTATAGATTTCAAAAAGGAGATTGAACAATGAACGAATTTATGGGAACGACGATATGTGCCGTAAAAAAAGACGGACATACGGCCATTGCCGGTGATGGACAAGTGACTCTTTCGCAGTCGGTAATATTTAAGAATAACGCGGTAAAGGTAAGACGTATTTATGACGGCAAAGTAATTTTCGGCTTTGCAGGTAGTGTTGCCGATGCCTTTACGCTATCAGAACGTTTTGAAGAAATGCTCAACAAGTTTTCGGGCAATCTTATGAGAAGTGCAGTTGAACTTGCGGAACTTTGGAGAAACGATAAAGTAGGTAGAAAATTAGAAGCGATGATGATTACCGCCGATAAAGATACTCTTTTAATCGTTTCGGGCTCAGGCGAAGTAATCGAGCCGGACGATGGTGTTTGCGCAATCGGTAGTGGTGGAAACTATGCGTTAGCATCGGCAAGAGCGCTAACCAAATACACCGATTTTAGCGCTGAAGAAATCGCTAAAAAATCTTTACAAATTGCAAGCGAAATATGTGTTTTCACTAACGGAAACATTACTTGCGAAACTTTATAAGGGGGATACTATGAATTTAACTCCTAAGCAAATAGTAAACGAATTAGATAAATACATTATCGGTCAAAGTGAAGCCAAAAAGGCGGTTGCGATCGCACTTAGAAACCGTTATAGAAGAAGTAGACTTTCACTTTCCGAAATGGAAGAAATTACACCAAAGAACATCATAATGAAAGGACCTACGGGCGTAGGTAAAACGGAAATTGCAAGAAGACTTGCAAAACTCGTCGGTGCACCTTTTGTAAAAATCGAAGCGACAAAGTATACCGAAGTTGGCTACGTTGGTCGCGACGTAGAGTCTATGATAAGAGATTTAGTAGAGTGTGCGGTAAGACTAGTTAAAGAAGAAAGATTTAAAAAGGTACACGAAAAAGCAGGCGCAGTCGTTGACAATAAACTCGTTAAAATTATAGCCGAAGTAAGAAAATTCGACCGTGGCGAAACCCCCGTTGAAATTTTTGAAAAGAATATTTTAGAAGGCATAAAGAAAGGCTATTACGATAACGAAACGATAGAGATTGAAGTTGCGGAGAGTCTTAAGCCAATGGAACTTATGCCGGGCGCAGGCGAGATTGCAATAGGCAATATTTTCGGGGACATTTTGCCCCAAAGAAAGAAAAAACGTAAACTTCCCGTAAAGGCTGCAAGACGTATTTTATTAGAAGAAGAAGCGGATAAACTTATCGATAAAGACTCGGTAAACGAAGAAGCAATTCACCGCGCGGAAAACGAAGGTATAATCTTTATCGATGAAATCGATAAGATTGCTGCAAAAAGCAATAAAGGTGGCGGGCAAGACGTTTCGAGAGAAGGCGTTCAAAGGGATATTTTGCCCATAGTCGAAGGCTCTACCGTAATGACTAAATATGGCGCTATAAAGACCGATTATATCTTATTTATAGCGGCAGGCGCTTTCCACGTTTCAAAGGTTTCAGACTTAATTCCCGAACTTCAAGGAAGATTTCCTATATTGGTAGAATTAAAGAGCCTTTCTAAAAAAGACTTTATAGAAATCTTAACCACCCCACAAAACGCAATCACCTTGCAATATGCAACGCTATTAAAAGTTGACGGAGTAGACTTAAAGTTTACCGACGAAGCAATAGAAGAAATAGCAGGCGTTGCTGAAAGCATGAACTTAACCCGTGAAGACATAGGTGCAAGAAGACTTCACACGGTAATGGAAAATCTTTTAGAACAAGTATCGTTCGAGGCGGACGGCACGGACGCTAATAAAGAAGTAATAATCGATAAAAAATACGTTATCGAAAAATTAGGTACCGAAAAGGCTACCAAGGACTTAAAGAAATATATTCTCTAAAAGGGGATAAGAAATGATAAACTTACCAAAGGGAACGAAAGACGTTTTGCCCATAGATAGTTTTAAGTGGCAACAAATAGAAAAGACGGCAAGGGAAACGGCAAGTCTTTTCGGAGCAAAAGAAATTAGAACGCCCACTTTTGAATACACCGAAGTATTCGCTCGTGGCGTTGGCGATACCACGGATATAGTAAATAAGGAAATGTACACCTTTTTAGATAAAGGTGATAGAAGCATTACATTAAAGCCCGAAGGAACGGCAGGTGTTGCGAGAGCGTTTGTTGAAAACGGCTTGACTAATAGCGCACTTCCTTCAAAACTTTACTATATTACCCAATGTTTTAGATACGAACGTCCGCAAGCGGGAAGGCTTAGAGAATTCCACCAGTTCGGCGTAGAATTTTTAGGCTCTTATGCGCCCGATATCGATGCCGAAGTTATAATGCTTGCCAAAACTTTCTTGGATAATTTAAGCATAAAGAATTATACTCTTTATATCAACAATATTGGTTGCAAAGAGTGTAGAGCAAAATATCACAATGCGCTCCGTGAATACTTAAAGGAAAACTTTGAAAAACTTTGTCCGCTTTGTAAGGATAGGTTTGATAAAAACCCCTTGCGTATTTTAGACTGCAAAAACTTAGACTGCAAAGAAATCGTAAAGAACGCGCCGTCTATTTTAGACTACGTTTGCGACGATTGTAAAAACCACTTTGAAAAGGTTAAATCCCACCTACTTAACTGTGGTATTGACTTTAAGGTAGACGATAAAATCGTTCGTGGTCTTGACTATTATACTAAGACGGTGTTTGAATTCGTATCCGACAATATCGGTGCGCAAGGCACTATTTGTGGTGGCGGAAGATACGACGGGCTTATCGAACAGTTCGGTGGTGGAAAGATTCCGGGTGTCGGCTTTGCGGTTGGTTTAGAACGTCTTTTAATGCTTATGGAAGCGTGTGGTGTAAAATTAGAAGACCAAACGGCAGTAAAAGTTTACCTAGCGCCTATGGGCGAAAAGGAATTAGACTTAGCGTTTAAGATTTGTTCGGAATTAAGAAGATCGGGAATATCTTGTGATTTAGACCATATGCAAAGGGGTATTAAATCGCAGTTTAAGTATGCCGACAAGATAAAGGCTAAATTCGTTGGAGTTATAGGTTCTACCGAATACGAAGAAAAGGTAGTTAAGTTTAAGAATATGGCAACGGGCGAAGAGCAAATGGTTGCCGTAGATGGTATCGTAGAATATTTTACGAAATAGTATGACCGAGCAAGGCAAAGTAGTAGAAACAAAAGGCAACTTCGCTTTTGTTGAAATAAACAAAAAGACCGAGTGCGATAAGTGTGGAATGTGCGCTTTTCCTAAAAACGCAAGCACCATAAAACTTCGCGCGGAAAATGAGATAAGCGCAAAGGTTGGCGACACCGTTATATTAGAGAGAGAAGAAAAAGGCAAACTTTTAGGAACGCTTTTAGTGTTTTTAGTTCCGCTAATTCTAATCTCAATAAGCGCTATTATCGGATACCTATTGATAGAATCGGAAATTTGGATTTTAATAATAAGTGTAATAAGCATTGCATTGTGGTATACTATCCTAGCGTTAATCGATAAAAAAATATCTAACCTGAACGGATTTAAGAGTAAAATCGTTCAGCTTATAGAAGAAAAAGGAGATAATAAACATGAGTGAAATTATAAACGTAGTAGGCGAACAAGAATTTAACGACGCGTTAAAGAGCGACAAGCCCGTACTAGTAGACTTTTGGGCAACATGGTGCAACCCTTGTAAAATGTTAGCACCTATTCTTCACGAATGGAACGAAGAAAACGGCGACAAGGTTCAAGTAGTTAAAGTAGACGTAGACGTAAACGAAAAATTATGTAGAAAATACGGTGTTATGTCTATTCCTATGCTTTTAGTTTTTAAGGACGGCGAAGTAGTAGGAAAAAGCGTAGGACTTACCACTAAAGCAGGGCTTTCCGACCTTGTTATTAAACACATTTAGTAAAAAATTAACCATTTATATAAAAAGGAGACACACAAATGATAGACTATTCCGCAATTAAAAAAAGCGACCCCGAACTTTACGAAGGTTTGATGAAAGAACTTTCTAGACAAAGAAACAACATCGAACTTATCGCAAGCGAAAACTTCGTGACTGAAAGCGTTATGCTTGCAGCAGGCAGTTTCTTAACAAACAAGTATGCAGAAGGTTATCCCGGACATAGATATTACGGCGGTTGCCAATATGTAGATATTGCTGAAAACTTAGCGATAGAACGTGCTAAAAAGTTATTCGGAGCAGAACACGCAAACGTTCAACCCCACTCGGGTGCAAACGCAAACTTTGCAGTATTCTTTGCAGTATTAAACCCTGGTGATACCATTATGGGTATGAGTTTAGCACACGGTGGCCACTTAACTCACGGAAGCCCCGTTGCAGTTTCGGGTAAATATTTTAACGCAGTAGGATACGGCGTTTCAGAAGAAAACGGCACTATCAACTACGATGAATTAGAAAAACAGGTTAAAGAAGTTAAGCCCAAAATGTTAGTATGCGGTGCAAGTGCATACCCAAGGGTAATCGACTTTAAGAGAATAAGAGAAATTTGTGATAGCGTTGGCGCATACATGATGGTAGACATCGCCCACATTGCAGGACTTGTAGCAACCGGTCTTCACCCCAGTCCCGTACCTTATGCGGATTTCGTCACCACGACTACCCATAAGACTTTACGCGGACCGAGAGGCGGTATGATTTTATGTAAAGAACAATACGCTAAAATGATTGATAAAGCGGTATTCCCCGGCACTCAAGGCGGTCCTTTAATGCACGTTATCGCTGCAAAAGCAGCCGCTTTTGGCGAAGCACTTAAACCCGAATTTAAGGCTTACCAAGAACAAATCTTGAAAAATGCTAAGGCAATGAGCGAAAAGTTTACGTCTTTAGGTGTAAAACTCGTATCGGGCGGAACGGACAACCATTTAATGCTTTTAGATTTATCCGATAAAGATATTACGGGTAAAGAATTAGAAGCAATGCTTGACGAAGTAAACATTACCGTAAACAAAAACGCAATACCTTTTGACAAGAAAAGCCCCTTTATCACTAGCGGTGTAAGAATTGGTACTCCAAGCATTACTACCCGTGGTTTTAAGGAAGAAGATTGTGAAAAGATTGCTACGCTTATTACTGAAATTATTAATAAGAAAGAACAAGCGTTTGATTACGTAAGAGAAGAAGTTAAAAAACTTATCGAAAAATATCCCCTTTACGAAGGAGCAATAGTTTAATATGGCATATAAGTCCACGCTAAATTTGTTAGAAACGGAAATAGCGATAAAGTATATAAAAGATACTTTCGAATTAGAACTTGCGAAAGCGCTAAAACTCACTAGAGTTTCAGCGCCCCTATTCGTGTTCCCAGAATCAGGCTTAAACGACAACCTAAACGGTTTTGAAAGGGCGGTCAGGTTTGACATTTTGCACTTAAATAAAGAAGTGGAAATAGTTCAATCTTTGGCAAAATGGAAAAGAATGGCGCTAGCAAAATACGGTTTCCCCGAAGAAACGGGGCTTTATACGGATATGAACGCAATAAGACGTGACGAACGTTTAGACGCGCTTCACTCCGTTTACGTTGACCAATGGGACTGGGAAAAGATTATCAAAAAAGAAGAACGTACGGTGTCTTATCTTAAAAAGACGGTTAAAAGCATTTACAAAGTGCTTCTAAAAGTTTCTAAAAAGGTAAGCGCAAAATACCCAGATCTTACCCACGACCTTCCTAAAGAAATAACCTTTATATCCACAAAACAACTTGAAAAAGAGTTTAAGGATTTAAACAGAAAGGAAAGGGAAAAAGCCGTTTGTAAAAAGTATGGGGCTGTATTCCTTTACCAAATCGGTTGGGATTTAAGCGACAAACTTCCCCACGACGGAAGGGCTGCCGACTACGACGATTGGAAACTTAACGGCGATATCCTTTTATGGTACGAACCCTTAGATTTAGCACTTGAAATTTCTTCAATGGGCATAAGGGTAGACGAAGTAAGTTTAATAAAGCAATTAAAGAAAAGAGACGAATTACATAAACTTGACAACCCCTATTGCAAAGATATTATGGAAGGAAAACTCCCCTTAACTATCGGTGGCGGAATAGGACAGTCGAGACTTTGTATGTACTTTTTAAATAAAATGCATATCGGCGAAGTTCAAGCATCAGTTTGGGGCGAAGACATCGTAAAAGAAAATGCCGAAAAAGGAATAAATTTACTGTAATGGAAGAAAGATATAGTAGAACGCGTTTACTTATCGGTGACGAAGGCTTAGAAAAATTAAAATCAAAAAGAGTTGCACTCTTTGGTATAGGCGGTGTCGGTGGCTTTGTTTTAGAAGGTTTATCACGTAGCGGAATAGGTGAGATTACAATCTTCGATAAAGACAAAGTTAGCGAGTCTAACCTAAATCGCCAAATAATAGCGACCATTGATAGCGTTGGTTTAGATAAGGTAGAAGTTGCGAAAAATAGAGTCAATAATATTGACGATTCTATTAAAGTTAACGCAATAAAAACCTTTTATCTTCCCGAAAACGCCGACACGGTAGATTTTTCTAAGTTTGACTACGTAATCGATGCGGTAGATACCGTTTCGGCTAAAATCTCTATCATAGAAAATGCTAAAAAGGTAGGCGTTCCCGTAATATCTTGCATGGGAACGGGCGGAAAGTTAAACCCAGAACTTCTAAAGGTTTCTTGTATAGAAAAAACGTCCGTTTGTCCGTTAGCAAAGGTTATGAGAAAAGAACTTAAAAACCGCGGTATAACAGACGTTAAAGTGGTTTATAGCACCGAAGAAGGTGTTAGCGCAAAAACCAACTCTAACGAAAAGATTATCCCGTCAATGATATTCGTTCCCGCTGTAGCAGGACTACTTATCGCAA
>CAJMCT010000019.1 GCA_905211955.1 uncultured Eubacteriales bacterium
TATAGCCCTACCGTTATTGCGGCGGCGATTACTAGCCAATTAAACAAGGCAAAACTACCCACTCATATTGAACTAAGCAAGGAAGAAGTTGGACTAACTAAAAATTCGGTAATTCTTTTAGAGCAAATACGCACCCTCGACAAAAAACGCTTAAAAGAGCGTATCGGAGAATTACCGCCCTCTAAAATGCAAAAAGTTAACGCCGCCCTACTAATAAGTTTGGGATTTAGCGAGTTTATTAAAAGTCAAACAGTATAGCAAAAAAACACCGCTTTAGATTGAGTGGTGTTTTTTATTGATTTTTATTTTGCGGTTTCTACTGAGAGCATTAAAGATTTTTCTACGTGATAGCGCTCCACTGCTTTTACGTATTTTTCGGACAGGTCTAAAGTGTAGCGCTGTTTTTCTTCGTAAGACATTTTGTCAAACTTTTCTTTATCGGTAAGTCTACCAAGCGCATCGGAAACTTCACCAAACTCGTCTAATAAAGATTTTACTTTTAAATAAAACTCTTCGCTTTCGGACTTGGTGTTCTTAAAAGAGTTAGCCACTCTTTGAGAATAATATTCTTTTACCTTTGAAGCGGATATTCCCTGTTCTTCGGCACGATTTAGGTGGTCGCTAAGGTCTTTTTGGTAATTTTGCCAAAAGCCGTTCTTTAAGCGTTTTTTGGCTTCTTTGCAATATTGCTTTAACGTTTTTCTGTCTTCGTTCATGACGTCCCCTTTATATTCATAGTACAAATTTCGACATATTTTGCAAGTAAAAAAGAAAACCCACCGAACTTATCTTCGGTAGGTTTAAGATTATCCTTTTATGCTTCTTTTTCTTGCTGCTTCGGATTTCTTTTTTCTTCTGACAGAAGGGCTTTCGTAAAATTCTTTTTTACGCATATCGCCGATTATGCCGTCTCTTGAACATTTTCTCTTAAAACGTCTTAAAGCGCTGTCGAGATTTTCGTTTTCGCCGACTCTTACCGTACTCATTTTTCTTCAACCCTCCTTTGCCCGATGGCAGTTAGTTAAATAGCATACTTAGTATACATAACACGCAAAAAATTGTCAACGATTTTAATTGCGGTTTTTTACAAAATTTTACTTTTTTACTCTTTAATCGTTTTGGCTTTTTACTTGTTCTTCGATAAGAAGTTCGTCTTCGTTTGTACCTGTTTCAGTATTTCTAAAGAATATGAAGTATACCGCTATTGCAACTACAAGCAGTAATACAGAGAAACCGATTACCCACCAATATTTTACGCCTTCTGAACCAATTTTGCCAATAACGCCCATAATTTCCACAAAAACTATAAGTAAAGGTGTTACATACTTTAACATTACGACGAAGAATTTTCCGAACTTGCCAAGTTTTAAGCCGTCGTCTTCTAATGCGCGCAAGGTGTTAAATGGATTAAACCTTTTCTTGATAGGTCCTTTTTCAATAAGCCAACCGAGAACAAAACAAGAAAGGAATGCGCCAACTGGCATTAGAACGGTATTCGTCATTTCGTCAAAGAAGGTTAAAATATCAAAGCCGAAGATTGTTAAAGCACCGTCGAACGCACCGCCAACAGACCATGCAACCGGAACTGATACGGCAAAGCATATAAGCGCTAAAATAAGCGTTGCTTTCTTTCTTTTAATTTTGAACTTTTGAATTATAAATTGCGTAGCAACTTCTAAGAGTGATATTACTGAAGTTAATGCTGCAATTGCAACCATAACGAAGAACAAGAAAGAAACAACTTGTCCAAAACCACCGAGACTACTAAACACTTGTGGCAAGGTTTGGTACATAAGTCCTACACCGCCGAGTGCTAATTGACCGTTTTCCCCAAACGCTTCGGGATTAAAATGCCCTATTGAAGAAAATATTGCAAGCCCTGCAATTAAAGCAACCATAGTATCAAAAATACAAATCATCATGGTTGATTTACCAAGTTTAATTTTTTCGCCAGTATAAGAACCGTATGCAATCATAATTCCCATACCGAGCGATAACGAATAAAAGGCTTGTCCCATTGCCGCAACTACACCGTCGAAACCGAGTGCGGAAAAATCGGGATTAAGATAGAAGTTTAAGCCTTCGGATACGCCACCGCCAAGGCACAACGCGTAAATTGCTACAAATACGACTATGATAAATAGTGCAGGCATAAGCACCTTAGACGCCTTTTCAATGCCGTTTTTTACACCAGCCATAATGATTACTGCAGCCAAAACGATGAAAATCAAAGAATAGAAAATCGGTTCGTAAACGTTAGACGCAAACGCGCCGAAAGAGTTAGCGTTGTTTGCTACATCTATAGATTGGAAAGAGTTAGCGGCATACCTTACCGTCCATCCACCAAGCACAGAATAGTAGCAAATAATAAGCGTTGGAATAACCATTGCAAGCATACCAACCCAGCCCATATTCTTGTTAACTTTCTTAAATGCGGATATGGTGTTTGCTTGAGAACGTTTACCCAAATAAACTTCGGTAATCATAGCAATTGACCCAATAAGTAATACGCATATTATGTACACGATAACGAACGCAGCGCCACCATAAGTAGCCGTTTTATACGGGAATCCCCAAAGATTTCCTAAGCCCACGGCCGAGCCTGCGGCGGCTAGTATAAAACCGATACCACTGGCAAAGCCGTTTCTTTTTTTAGTATTTTCCATTTGTAGTCTCCTAAAAGTCAATGACTTTTATAGTTTACTTTTTTTTGATGATTTTGTCAACCGAAAACAAAAAAAAGCGGTGCTAAATATAACACCGCTTAAAAAACCCAAAAAAACTATGTTGCAGATAGGACTTTTCGAGTTGTTTTTACTCGTTAATTATAAAATTTGCAAAACCTTTGCTAAATTCTTTTCCTTTGCGCGTTTGCCTATTAAGAATAAATCTATCAAAGCCCACAATCCACAAAGACCAGCAGTCAATAGTTTTAATACACCAAGTCCTGTATCTCCAACTAAAAATCTATCTATACCTAATCCACCACCGAAAAAGGAAACGATAAGCATTGTGGTGGGATCTTTGTAATCGAGAGTTTGAAGCATTAAAAGTTTGCTATCGTCTAAACTTAAAAGTTTATCTCTTAAAGTAAAGGCGCTTCCTTCGGGGAAGAACTTTGCGTGTTGCGCGATAAATAAATCGACTTTTTCTTGTGTCATAGGTTATTTCTCCTTACGTGAAAATAAATTTTATTAAAATACAAACCGCTAAAATAACGGCGTAAATATTTACAAATTTTTTTGTTCTTTCGCTTACGTGTAAAAGCGCGTAAAACCCTATTAGAGTTGGCAAGGCTAGATAGTTAAAAGAAAAATATCCCCTTATATCCCCTTTTAGTAAACACAAGATTGCACGCGACATACCGCACGTTGGACACTCTTTTTTTATTATCCACTTTATCAAGCACGTTTGCCCTAAAAAGTACGTTGCTAAATAATACCCTACCCCTACAAAAACAACTATTAAATCAATAAATAACCATTTTTTAATATTTTTCTTCATTTTGCATAGGTTATATAATAGCACCGTTTTGGTGCTTTTTTGAAATTATAGCACCAATTTGGTAATATGTCAATATGAAAGTAGGGGAAAATTTAAGAAAGTTAAGAAAACAACGTGGGCTTTCGCAACAAGACGTAGCGGATAGGCTTAACGTATCTAGACAAGCGTATTGTAGGTACGAAAACGATCAAAGAGAACTCTCTTTGGAATTTTTATGTTTGCTTGCTGACTTTTATGAAGAAAGCACAGATGCTATTTTAGGCAGAGAACCAATTTAAATAAAAATAAAAAACGCCGTGACTTTTTGTCTCGGCGTTTAGTTTTTGTTTTTTGATTGTACGGTATGCAAATACCACGTTTTTTACGCTGGTGTCCAGCCCATTTTTTGACCGGATAAAATATGGATATGTAAGTGGAATACCGTTTGCCCTGCGTCTTCACCTTGGTTAATTACTAAGCGGTAGCCGTTAGTAAGACCTAATTCTTTTTCTAACGTCGGGATTTTTTGCAAGCATTTTTTTACCATATCGCTTTGGTTTTCGTCCATTTCGGCAAGAAGTTTAAAGTGACTTTTAGGTATGCACAAAAAGTGGTTTTTTGCTTTCGGGTCGATGTCTTTTATGATAATCATATTTTCGTCTTCGTACATTTTGGTTGCAGGGATTTCGCCCTTAATAATCTTACAAAACAAACAGTTTTCCATAAAGTTTCTCCTTTTTATTCTATAATTTCCGCAATAGCGCCGTCAAACCACGGCTCTAACACGCGGACTTTTTTTATTTGGTTAGATAAATTATTGCCCTTAACGTAAACCCTTAAATAGTTTTCAGAGTACCCTTCAAAAAACCCGTCTTTTTCTTCTTCAAACAAAACGGTTAAAGTTTTACCTTTTAGCATTGTAGCAAAATTATCTTTACACTCTTTTTTCTTTGCCAATAGTTTTTGAAGGCGCGCCTTTTTAATATCAGGACTTAAATCCTTCATTTCGTACGCCTTAGTCCCTTGCCTTTTAGAAAAAATAAACGGGTGTATATCAGAAAATCTTACCCTATCCACCAACTTTATAGTATCCACAAAGTCCTGCTCGGTTTCGGTAGGAAAGCCTACGATAATATCTGTGGTAATGCCTGCATCGGGAAAATACTCCCTAATTAGGTCTACCTTTTCTATAAATTCTTTTGCACCGTAGTGACGGTTCATGCTTTTAAGAACGTTATCCGATCCCGACTGCAAGGAAAGATGAAAATGCGGAGCAAAGTTTTTTAAGCCTTTTAGCGCCGTCAAAAACTCGTCGTCTATAACCCCAACTTCTAAAGAGCCTAATCTTATTCTCGTATCGACTTCTTTAAGCGCGTTTATAAGGTGTGATAAGTTTTTGCCGTTATAGTTATAAGCCGAAAGGTTTATGCCGTTTATAACCGTTTCTTTGGGACGTAAAAGGTTAATTTCTTCTACAACGCTTTGCGGATTTCTACTTCTACACCTTCCGCGAAGGTATGGAACAATACAATAGGTGCAAAAATTATTGCAACCATCTTGCACTTTTACATACGCCCTTGTGCGAAGTGTTGTGGCGGGCAAAAGTTCTTCAAACTCTTTAGGCTCGTCGAAAATCTTGACACCGCTATTATCCAACATATCCAAAATTTTGTTTTTAGAAAAGTTGCCCGTTATAAGTTTTGCATTTTTCTTGTCGGTAAAGTTATCGGGGTTTTTTTGGCAAGCGCAACCGGTAAAATACACGGGTGCATTAGGATTTAATTTATATACCCTACTTGCCGTTTGCCTTGACTTTTTTTCGGCTTCCGCCGTCACAGCGCACGTATTGATAATGTAAAGGTCGGCTTTTTCTAACTTGTCGCTAACCTCGTATCCGCGCAATTTTAAGCCCGAAATCAAAGAATCGCTCTCGCACTCGTTAACCTTACAGCCAAGTGTAAAAACTACTGCTTTCATGACTTTTTTTCCATAACGAGTGCCGACCACTCGCCTTTAATCTTTTCTTCCTTAAAAGTAAAACCTGCGCTCACGTATGCTTCCTTTACTTTATCTAACCTATCACTGAGTATACCGCTTAAAATTATAATACCGTTATCTAACAAGTTTGCACCTATATACGGGGCAAAAGCAATCAATACTTCCGCCATAATATTGCAAACTATAACGTTTCCTTTAACCGTGTTATCGTCTAATAGGTTTTTAAGAAGCACCGTTCCGTTTTTAACGTCGTTTATCTTCATGTTTTGTTCGGTTGCGGTAATAGTACACTCGTCAATATCGGTAAGTATTACCTTTTTTGCACCGAGTTTACTTGCAACTATGCCAAGTATTCCGCTTCCGCACCCAACGTCTAAAACGGTATCGTCTTCTTTAACGTATTTTTCTAAGAACTCTACGCACATAGAAGTCGTTTCATGCTCGCCCGTTCCAAAAGCCATGTTAGAGCCTATAAGCACTTTAATTTCATCTTTTTTAGGTTGATATTGTATCCACTCGGGAACGATTACCGTCTTTCCGATAGGAATAGGCTTAAAATGGGTTTTCCATTGCTCGCGCCACGCATCGCCGTCTACTTCTCGCTTAAATGTTTCTAAACTACCTAAGTCGAAAGGACAAACTTCTTTAAGCACTAAAAGTTTTTTCTCTAAAGTGCCGATTTGGTCTTTTAGGTCTTTGCTTACATACCCCTTTACCAAAACGGTTTTATCTTCGGTTAAAACTTTATCGTCTATGTAGTCCCAAGTCTTTCCGCTCTTTGATAGTTCTACAACGTCGTTAAAATCGCTTATAGCGACACCGCCGTCGGTAAACTCCCAAAATACGTCGGATATTAATTCACTGCCTTCGTGGGTGGTGTGAACTGTTATTTCTATAAAATCGTTCATAATTATTTAGAATACGGGTCTTTGCCGTACATGGTTTCTATATTGTCTTTATACTGTTTCATTTGCGGGCTACTTTTGTAATCGGTATCTTTGTCAAAGTCGTCTATCATAGCCTTTTGTTTAGGTGATAATTTTGTCGGCACTTCTACGGTGACTATTATATATAAGTCCCCTGTTCCGCGCGATGATTTGATACCTTTGCCCCTTACGAAGAAAGTCTTTCCACTTTGCGTACCTTCTGGGATAGAGTATTCAAACACGTCGTCGATAAGCGGAATTTTTACCTTTCCGCCAAGTACTGCCGTCTTAAAACTTATAGGCACTTCTACGTAAAGGTCGAAGTTCTTTCTTCTAAATATCTTGCTCGGCTCGACTTTCATAACTATTATAAGGTCGCCTGCGCTTCCGCCGTTTCTACTTGCTTCTCCATAGCCAACCTTTCTAATATAACTGCCCGTATCTGCACCTGCGGGAATATCTAAGGTTAGTTTGGTACTCTTTTTTTGGTAGCCCTTTCCTTTACAATCGGGACAAGCGTCTATAATCTTTTTGCCCGTTCCCTTACACTCGTCGCAAGGTTTTACGGATACCGAACGGAAAAATCCGTTAGATTGCGTATACTGAACTTGACCTGTTCCGCCACAACGTTCACAAGTCTTATAAGCAGTGCCACCCTTTGCGCCCGTTCCTTTACACGATGCGCAAGGCTCGTTTCTAGTGTAAACGATTTCCCTTCTGCAACCTTTTGCTGCATCTAAGAAAGAAAGTGATAATTCTATGGTAATATCTTCGCCACGTGTTTTAGTTTGGGCACGGCTACTTCTTCCGCCCCCAAAACCGCCGAAAATATCCCCGAAAATATCTTCAAAACCACCAAAGCCACCCGCTCCGCCAAAGCCACCGAAACCGCCGTTGCCACCGCCAAAACCTGGGTGTTCTTGCTCAAAATCGTATTGCTTTCTCTTTTTTTCGTCGGATAAGACTTCGTTTGCTTCGTTGATTCCCTTAAACTTTTCCGCCGCCGCTTTATCGCCGGGGTGAAGGTCGGGGTGATATTTTTTAACTAACGTTCTATAAGCCTTTTTTATATCGTCCGCCGAAGCGTTCTTGTCTACGCCTAAAGTCTCGTAATAATTTTTAGCCATAATTTTTCCTTAATTTAAGCATAAACTGAAAGGCGATGTTTCGCCTTTCAGTGTGCGTTTTTTTGATTAAATATTAACCTTGGTGGAATTCGGTATCACCGGGGTTTTCGCCACCTTGTGCTCCGCCTTGTTCTCCGTTAGGATTTGCGTTTTGGTAAATCTTTGCAAACACTTCTTGAGATACCTTAGAAAGATTTTCAAGCGCCGTATCCATCTTTTCTTTGTCGTTGGTTTCAAGTTCTGCTTTTGCGGTCTTGATTTCTTCTTCTAATTTTGCCTTATCTTCTTCGGTAATCTTATCGGCTAAGTCCTTGATAGATTTTTCTATCGTGAATATCATACCGTCTAATCTATTTCTAGAATCTACCGTTTCTTTAAGCTTTTTGTCTTCTTCTTCGAATTGTTTTGCTTCGTTTATAGCCTTTTCAATATCAGCATCAGAAAGGTTAGTTGAAGACGTAATGGTAATGTTTTGAGATTTACCCGTTCCCATATCTTTTGCCGAAACGTTTACTATACCGTTAGCATCGATATCGAAGGTGACTTCGATTTGGGGAATTCCACGGGGTGCGGGTGCGATACCTACAAGTTCAAATCTTCCCAAAGTCTTGTTGTCTTTTGCGAATTCTCTTTCACCTTGTAAAATATGAATATCAACTTGAGTTTGGTTATCCGCTGCGGTAGAGAAAACTTGAGATTTTTTTACGGGGATAGTGGTGTTTCTTTCGATAAGTTTAGTGCAAACACCGCCCAACGTTTCGATACCGAGTGATAACGGAGTGACGTCTAAAAGCAATACGTCTTTAACTTCACCGGATAAAACACCGCCTTGAATTGCAGCGCCGATTGCAACGCATTCGTCGGGGTTAATGCCCTTGAAAGGTTCTTTGCCCGTCACACGTCTTACTTCGTCGATAACCGCGGGAATTCTAGTTGAACCACCAACTAAGATAACCTTATCGATTTCAGAATAAGAAAGTTTTGCATCTTCCATAGCCTTCTTTAAGGGAACTAGGGTTGCATCTACCAAGTCTTTGGTGAGTGCATCGAATTTTTGTCTGCTTAAATCTACGTCTAAGTGTTTAGGACCAGTTGCGTCTGCCGTAATAAAGGGAAGATTTATGTTAGTGGTGCTCATACCAGAAAGTTCAATCTTTGCCTTTTCAGCCGCTTCTTTTAATCTTTGCATAGCGAGTTTATCGCTTGATAAATCTATGCCTTCTTTAGCCTTAAATTCGGAAACTAAATATTCCATAATTCTATTGTCGAAGTCGTCACCACCTAACATGCAGTTGCCGTTGGTTGCTAAAACTTCAAATACACCGTCGCCAATTTCCATAATGGATACGTCGAACGTACCACCGCCAAGGTCGTAGATAATAACCTTTTGGTTTTTGCCTTCTTTATCTAAGCCGTAAGAAAGCGCTGCTGCAGTAGGTTCGTTTATGATACGCAAAACGTTAAGTCCTGCAATTTTACCTGCGTCTTTAGTTGCTTGACGTTGACTGTCCGAAAAGTATGCAGGGCACGTAATAACTGCATCGGTGACAGGTCCGCCCAAATAACTTTCAGCGTCTTTTTTAAGTTTTGATAAAATCATTGCCGAAATTTCTTGGGGAGTGTATTTCTTGCCGTCGATAGCAACTTTATAGTCTTCGCCCATGTGTCTTTTGATAGAAGCCACCGTTCTATCTGCATTAGATACCGCTTGACGCTTTGCAACTTGTCCTACCAATCTGCTTCCGTCCTTTTGGAAAGCAACAACCGACGGGGTCGTTCTTGCGCCTTCAGCGTTTGCTATTACTACAGGTTCACCGTTTTCCATAACGGCTACGCACGAGTTCGTTGTTCCTAAATCAATACCTATTGTTTTCATAATCTATATCCTCCTTGTTATTTACTATTTTATAACGCTAACCTTAGCGTATCTTATAATTTTATCTTTTAACTTATATCCCTTTTGGAATACTTGCTTTACGGTGTCGGGTTCTTCCCCTTCGCCTTTTTCCACTTGCATAATCGCTTCTGCGGTTTCGGGGCTAAACGGCTCTCCTACAGGGTTAATATCCGTCACTTCCATTGTCTTTAACGTTTCGTCGTACTTTTTCTTTAAGAGTTTTAAGCCTTCAACCGCCTTTTCATCGCTTACCATTGAGATTGCTATATCTAGGTTGTCGCCGATAGGAAGAATTTTTAATATCGTTTCCGCTTGTCCTTCGTTATACGCGTCTACGTATAGTCTTGCGTTTCGCTTTTTGTAGTTATCGAATTCCGCAACGTTTCGCATCCACTTGTCTTTATAGTCTTTAACTTCGTCTTGCAAACTTGAAATTTGCGCTTGCAAAACTTCCGTTTCGGAAAGTTTAGTTTGATTTTCCACCTTTTCGGTTTGATTAGTTTCTTCGTTTAAGTTCTTTTCTTTATCCATTACTTCACCTTAACTGTTCTTATTGATAATGTCTTCAAGTATTCTGCCAACCCCTTCTAAAACTGATACTACCTTTTGGTAGTCCATACGAAGCGGTCCTATAACACCGTAAGTTCCAAGGTTTACACCGCTTGCCGAATAACTTGCAGTGACAAGCGAATAATCGCCGTTTCCTTTGCCTTCTTTTCCACCAACGGTAATCTTGATTTCTATATCTTCATTATCGTTAGTTAAAAGGTCGGCAAGCTTATCTTTACTAGTCACCACCGACAAAAAGTTTTTAACCTTTTCGGAATCATTATATTCGGGGTGGTTAAGAATTTTGCCTTCGCCCTTAATAATAACGTCTTCGGCTTTGTTTTCGATATAATCTTCTATCGCCGACATAACCCCTTCGAAAATCTCACGATAAATTGCAAATTCTTCGCTAATCTTTTGAGATAGCCCTGATATTTCACCAAGTTTTTTGCCAGCCACGAGTTTTCCTAAAAGTTGTGATGCTTCTGCAACTTGCCCGTCCGTCATACTCTCGGGTATATTTATAAACTTATCTCTAATAAGCGTAGTTTCCGTGACGATAAGTAGTAGCGCTTGGTTTTTCTTATGACGGAAAATATCCATCTTTAAAACCACGTCTTTATCGCTGTGCATAGGGCATGCAATCGACATGTAATCGGTAAGTTCACTAATAACTTTTACCGCGTTTTGAACAACTTGCTCTAAATTGCCCGCGTGATTTGTAAAAGCACTCTTTATCGCACCGAGTTCTTTTTTCGTAAGTTTGCTTTTATCCATAAGTTCGGTGACGTAAAGTTTATACGCTTCTACCGAAGGAACCCTTCCGCTAGACGTGTGGGGCTGTGATAAAAAGCCCATTTCTTCTAAACCGGCAAGTTCACTTCTTATGGTTGCCGAACTTAAACCAGGAAGATATTTTTCGGTAATACTTTTACTAGAAACCGGTTGCGCAGTGGCAATATAATCGTCTACCACGTACTGCAAAATCTTCTTTTTTCTATCCGAAAGTTTCACACGCTTTCTCCTTTGGCAATTCTTTTGATGTTTTGTTAGCACTTAAAACAATCGAGTGCTAACTTTTGAGATAATCATACACTTAATATTCCCCTTTGTCAAGTGTTTTATGAAAAAGTTTTGAAAAAATTTTAAAATGAAAAAAACCCTTGTGAATTGTAAGGGTTTTTTATAGATTTTTGAGTTTAATTTAAGTTATTTTCTAACCGCGCCGTTGCCTAAAACTAAATATTTAGTAGTGGTTAGCGCTTTTAAGCCCATAGGGCCTCTTGCGTGTAATTTTTGGGTTGAGATACCAATTTCAGCACCCAAACCGAACACAAAACCATCGGTAAACCTTGTTGAAGCATTAACGTAAACGGACGATGAGTCTATAAGGGTTTGGAACTTTTCAGCACTTTTATTATCGCGCGTTATAATTGATTCGGAGTGGTGGGTGCTATGCTCGTTGATATGGCTAATCGCTTCATCTAAACTATCAACGGTTTTTACCGAAATTATCGGTCCACCGTATTCGGTATAAAAATCGCTATCGTTTGCTAAAACACCGCCAATGATTTTATGCGCACGCTCGTCCGAGCGAATTTCTACCTGCTTTTCGCTAAGCCTTTTTGCAATTTTTGGCAAGGCTTCACTTAATATATCAGAGTGTATAACCAAAGATTCACACGCGTTGCAAACGCTATATCTTTGGGTTTTTGCGTTAAATATTACTTCCGCCGCCATATCGGTATCAGCAGTTTTATCAACGTAAATATGGCAGTTGCCCGTACCCGTTTCTATAATCGGAATAGTTGATTCTCTTAATGCCGACTGTATAAGCGATGCACCGCCACGTGGAATAAGCAAGTCTACGTAATCGCTCATTTTCATAAACTCTACGGTAGTTTCTCTAGACGTATCTTCTATTAAGTTAATAGCGTCTTCAGTCACACCGACTGTACTTAATGCTTCCTTTATAATCTTAACCATAGCCTTATTGCTATTTATCGCGTCGCTACCGCCTTTTAAGATTACCGCGTTTTTAGTCTTAAAGCAAAGTGCAAAGGCATCGGCAGTCACGTTTGGGCGGGCTTCGTAAATCATACCCACAACGCCGAAAGGAACGCGTTTTTGAGATATGGATATGCCTTGTTCTTCATTAGTAAAAGAATAAACTTCTTCGCCTACGGGAGAAGTTAGGCTTGCAACTTGCTCTATGCCCGTAGCAACCCCGTCTATTACTTTATCCGAAAGCAATAGCCTATCTATAAAACCTTCGCTTTTGCCCTTATTTTTAGCAACGCTTATATCGATTGCGTTTTGCTCTTTTAGGAACTCTTTATTTTCTCTTAAAAGTTTTGCCGATAAATAAAGCGCCTTATTTATCGTTTCGTCACTAAGTTCTAAAAGTTTGGATACGGCACTCTTTGCTTTTTTGCCGATTGATTTTAATTCGCTCATACTATTTCCTTCTAAAAATATCTAAGGTCAAAACCCTTTTTACCCTTGTCAAAAACCTTCTCTTTCTGTGAAAAGCGTTTGCCTTTTTTACTCTCTTTTTTTCGTCCGAATATAACTCTTTAACTTCCTTTATATATCCTTCGTCGGTCACGTCTACGTAGTTTTTACCGCGGAAAAAACCTGTCATAACTCCTATAACTTGGTCTTCTTTTACTTTCTCGGTAAAACTTAAACTATCCCCAACGAAAACGTAGCCACTATCTAGCACCTTAATTACACGGTGCAAAACGTAAGTGCCGTTTTCTTTAAGGTAAAGCCCAACGTCAAACCTATCTAACCTTTTAGTTTTAGGCAAAACTATAACGCTTTGCTTTGCGTGTTTTAACGTCGGCCACATACTCGTTCCACCGGGGACGAAGGCAAGTATTCCGTTTTTATCAAGTTCACTTTTATAATCGTTTATACCCATACGTTAATTATATATCACTTTTATTCTTTTGTAAATAAAAAATCCCGCATAAAACGCGGGATTTTTATATGGGTTTATGGGTTAAACACCCTTTTTTCTACCTAACTCAGTATTGTCTACTTTTCTATCTCTCAAACTCTTTTCCGCCGACTGCTTAACTTCGTAGCGATAGTCTTTTCCGTTCTTTGCGATATACTTATCTATCACCACGTGTGAAGCCACTTGGTTTACGTTAGAGTTTACTTGTCTTTGATACCTAAAAAAGTCGGCACTGTCGGGTAAATCGTCTACGGGAAGCGTGTCTTCTTTATAGCCTGTAAGTCTAACGTCGTTCATAACCTTTCTAACGTACTCTTTGTTATCGTGAAGTTTAATTAAACTAGGAAACTCTGCCGTCGGGAATAACTGATTAAAATCTCTACCTTCATATTTTAAGAGTAGGCCTAAGGCAATCTTTAAGTGCTTTAACTCTTGGTTAAAGTGTTCTTCCCAAACTTTTTTGATATATGGGTCGGACTCGTCCTGTATACAAGAATAATATAAATAGCACTCGGTATATTCGTGCATTACCCAACCTTCTAAAAGCGTACAAGACGGGTCCATCAAACTGCCGTAGCCAGTGACGTGTTGTTCTTCTATCATTGCGATTTCGGTGTAGAGTTTTCTACCTTGATCTGAGTGATAAAGGTTTGCAACGTTCATATAATAGTTCATCGTTTGTTGCTCGGCAGCGGTAATTATGCCAACGTGAAGTCTTGTGATTAAATCGTCTCTCCAATCATTAATATAGTGGCGAATATCATCGTGCGGGTGACGGTGTTCCGATATGGTAGGACGGCCGGGAGTGATTTCAGTATATCCACCAACTAATATTTCACCTTTAACCCCTTCTTCCATATCGAGAAGGTCGCTATATCTATATAAGTGGTCAAAGTCTTCAAGCAAAGCAAAATCTAACTGTTTTTTCACGAAAGACTTTGGCTCTTTGCTTGCAATTTCGGCGGTTAAGTCAACCGCTAACTGCTCGTAAGCAATAGTCGTTTCTAAAATAGTTTCGTTAATCGGACGAAGTGATGCAATGCGCTTTTGTTGTTGCTGTTCTTGACGTCTAACTTCGGCAACCGCACGTCTGATTTCATTGTTTAGACAGTGACGGTTTAAGTGGTGTAAAAACCAGTTAGATTCAAACTCAGTACCGTTCATTAGTATTACACGCGTTTTGGTATAAGGTCCGGTACTCTTTTTATCGTAGGGTTTTAATGCTAGGTTTTGCCAGTTAAAATAGTTTAACTTGGTATCTTTTGGTAATTCCTTAAAAGGGTTCATAAGCTTCTCTCCTTAAAATTTGATTACCTATTATTTTCCCCTTTTGAAATTTTTAATACCACAAAATAAAAAAGACGGATTTTAGTCCGTCTTTTGTT
>CAJMCT010000020.1 GCA_905211955.1 uncultured Eubacteriales bacterium
AATATAAAAGAGTGTGTTTTTGCTCTTGATTAATTTTTTATTAAAACTTAAAAATCGCAAGTAAAAACATATTGATTTTGTATTTAGAATTAAAGGAGACTAGATTTGAAAAGAAAAGGTTCAAAAATTTTTTGGCTTATACTTGTCGTAATTCTTGCAGCAGTTGCAATATTTTCGTTTACGTCGAGTTGTAGTTCAAAAACGGACGTAGACACGTCGGAATTTGATATTGTTGTTGATCTTGTTCGTGTTAAAAACGGTAAAGAGTTTACTTATGCGGACTTGGAAAAACAAAACGTACCCGTTATTAAAGAAAAACTTGAAAATTATAAGGAAGTGACACTTCAACTTAACGAGGTTTATTTTGACGTTTACGCAATCGACTTTGAGATTGCTACTCTTGGAGGAGACGGTAAAGTTAGAAACACCTTCTCGTTTACAACTAATTATTCGAGAAACGACACAAAAATAACCGCAATAGAAAGTTCGCTTTTGATTGCTGGTGTAAATTACGCTTATTCTGATCCGAACGCAGGGTCTATTTGGTCGTCTATACTTCCCATTTTAGGCTATATAGTTATTGCGGTTGTGTTCTTTATTTTGATTATGGGAACGCAAGGCGGAACTAAGGGTGCAATGAATTTTGCTAAAACCAACGCGAGAATTAACCACAACATTAAAGTAAGGTTTACCGACGTTGCCGGCGCTGAAGAAGAAAAAGCCGAACTTGCCGAAGTTGTAGACTTTTTGAAAAACCCTGCAAAGTTTTCGGATATTGGCGCAAGAATTCCCAAGGGTGTTTTATTAGTAGGCCCTCCCGGAACAGGTAAAACGTTATTCGCTAAAGCCGTTGCGGGTGAAGCGGGTGTTCCGTTCTTCTCAATAAGTGGTTCGGACTTCGTTGAAATGTTCGTAGGTGTAGGCGCATCAAGAGTAAGAGACTTATTCGATATGGCTAAAAAGAGTATGCCTTGTATCGTGTTTATAGACGAAATCGATGCGGTTGGTCGTCAACGTGGTACAGGTATGGGTGGCGGACACGACGAAAGAGAACAAACGCTTAACCAATTACTCGTTCAAATGGACGGCTTTGAAACTAACGACGGAATTATCGTTATGGCGGCAACTAACCGTGCCGATATATTAGACCCCGCGCTTTTAAGACCGGGTAGATTCGACCGTCAAATATTCGTAAACGTTCCCGACGTTCGCGGTAGAGAAGCAATACTAAAAGTTCATGCAAGGAACAAGCGCTTATCTCCCGACGTTAACTTTAAGACGGTTGCTAGAATGACGAGTGGTTTCTCGGGTGCGGACTTAGAAAACTTATTAAACGAAGCGGCAATCTTGGCTGCTAGAGCAAATAGAAATTATATTACCAACGTTGACTTATACGAAGGCATTAACAAAGTGCTTATGGGACCGCAAAAGAAGAGTAGGCTCGTCACAGAAACGGATAAGAGAATTACCGCTTATCACGAATCGGGACACGCGGTTCTTGCAAGACTTTTGCCCAACTGCGACCCCGTGCACGAAGTTTCTATTATTCCGCGTGGTCAAGCGGCAGGCTATACTATGACTAGACCCGATAGCGACGACAACCACTTAACTAAGGCTAAACTTTTAGACGATATAGTTATGACGCTTGGTGGTAGAGTTGCCGAAGAACTTATCATTAAAGATATATCCGCAGGTGCTTCTGGGGATATTCAAGCGGTAAGCAAACGCGCTCGTCTTATGGTCACCGAGTGGGGTATGAGCGAAAAGGTTGGTCCTATCTCGTATGCTTCTGACAAGGAAATCTTTATCGGTAGAGATATGCAATCGCACGTTTCTTATAGCGAAGAAACCGCGGGGCTTATCGATAAGGAAGTTCAAAGCATAATCGATACCGCACTAAACAAGGCTAGAGAATTGCTTTCTAAAAACAAAAAACTCTTAGATACTATGGCAAGAGTTTTAGTTGAAAGAGAAACTATCTTTACCGAAGAAGTGGATATGATTATGGAAGGCAAGAGTGTTGAAGAAATCTTAGCCTTTATGGACGAAAACGAACGTACCTTAAATCAAAACCCGTTTGAAAGAAAGAAAAAAGTTATAATTTCCGAAAAGGAATTAAATAAAGAAACCGAAAAGGTAGATTCGCCCGAAGAAGAAAAAGTGGACGAAGAAAAACCACAAGAATAAAAATTAAAGCAATTTATACGATAGGAGAAGATTATGGGAAAGATAATTGCTTTTTCAAACCAAAAAGGTGGTGTAGGAAAAACCACTACGTGTGTAAACATGGCGGCATACCTTGCCCAAAAGGGAAAGAAGTGTTTAATAGTAGACCTTGACCCCCAAGGCAATGCGACAACCGGTTTAGGCTTTTCTAAAAGCGAAGTCAAAAACTCTGTTTACAACGTTATGATAGACGACATGCCGTTAGAAGAAGCGGTGGTAAAAACGCAAATCGACAACTTAGACATTTTGCCGTCCAACATAGATCTTGCAGGGGCGGAAGTTGAACTCGTCTATATTAAAAATCGTGAACACGTGCTTAAAAGAGTGCTTGAAACGGCAAAGAAAGCATACGATTTTATAACCATAGACTGTCCCCCGTCTTTAGGGCTTTTAACCATAAACGCGCTTGCTGCGGCGGACACCGTAATTATTCCTATACAAAGCGAATATTACGCGCTAGAGGGGCTTAGCCAACTTATGAATACCATAAAACTCGTTGTTAAGCACCTTAATGAAAGCCTTAAAATCGAAGGTGTTGTGCTTACCATGAGCGATAATCGTGCAATCATATCAAGGCAAATTTCGGCGGAGATAAGAAAGTTCTTTGGAAAACGCGTTTATGAAACGGTTATTCCTAGAAACATTAGGCTTGCCGAAGCACCGAGCCACGGCGTTCCTATTATGCTACACGATACTAGATGTTCGGGTGCAAAAGCATACCTATCGTTGACGGAAGAATTTTTAAGCCGTCAACCTAATAGAAAATCATAAAAAACACTAAATACAGGTGGAGAAAAACATGAAAAACAACAGAGGTTTAGGAAAAGGTCTTTCGGCACTTTTCTCTGAAACGGAAGAAGATTACGGCAAAAGCCTTTTATTTGACGAAGAAACCGTAGAAGGCGGAGAAACGGTTAGCGAGATAGACGTTAGTGCTATATTTGCAAACCCCAATCAACCGAGAAAGGTTTTTGACGAAACTGCATTAAAAGAACTTGCAAGTTCTATTGAAAAACACGGTGTGATTATGCCGATTATCGTCAACAAGAGTGGCGATAGGTATATGATTATCGCGGGCGAAAGAAGATTCCGCGCAAGTAAAATTGCAGGCTTATCAAAGGTGCCTGCCATCGTTAAAAATTATAACGAACGTCAAATCAAGGAGATATCCTTGATTGAAAACTTGCAAAGAGAAGACTTAAACCCCATTGAAGCGGCAACCGCAATGCGTTCGCTTATGGACGACTACGGCTTAACCCAAGAAGATTTAGCCGACAGAATCGGAAAGTCAAGACCGGCTATTGCAAACACGTTAAGACTTTTATCGTTATCGCCCGAAGTTATAAAACTCGTAGCAAACGGGGTTTTATCCGCAGGGCATGCTAGGGCGCTCATTTCACTTCCCCAAGCCGAACAAGTAAAAATTGCCGACCAATCTATTAAGGAAGGCGCTTCGGTTAGAGAAGTAGAAAAGAAAGTAAAAGACTACTTTATGCCCCCTGAAGAAAAAGCAAAGAAGAAAATTCGCCAAGAACTTTCGGCTGAACTTAAAGAACTTATCGGCGAAATGCAAAGGGTGTTCGGCACGAAGGTAAACGCTATCGGAAACGACAACAAGGGTAGAATTTATATCGACTACTATACGAGAGACGATTTGGATAGACTTGCCGATATTTTGGAAATTGTAAAAGAGAAAAAATAATTAAAGGGGCGTTTATACGCCCTTTTTGTTCAAACGAAAAAGATGTTAGAATTTAAAAGGCTTGATAAAGACGTATTAATAATAAAAGAATTTATGGAAAAGTCCCCGATAGAGTTTTGTGACCTATCGATAGGGACTAAGTTTCTTTGGCGAGACGAATTCGTAATAGACTATGCTATTTTAGACGATACGCTTATTATGAAAGAAACTTGCAAAGACTATAAAGACGCTTTTTATATGCCTATCGGAAAAAACGTTGAAAAGGCCTTAGAGAAAATCGAAAATTACCAAAAATTAAAGGGCGATACGTTAAAGTTTTGTTGTATCGATAATGACAGTATTGGCTTTTTTATAAAGCGGTACGGCGATGTAGAGATAGTAAACGATAGAGATTGGAGCGATTATATCTACTCTGCCGAAAAGTTTAGATCGTATAGTGGAAAAAAGTTTTCGGGGCAAAGAAACCACGTTAATAGGTTTAAGAAAAATTATCCTAATTATAAATTTAAGGTGTTAACTGAAAACGATTTGGATAAAGTTAAAGATTTTTTATCGTGGTTTGACGGAGAAAATGATTTTTCTTTGTTTTACGCTAAAGCAGAAAGAGAAAAACTTTACGACTACATAGAAAACTCTTTTAGGCTTAATCAACTTTCAGGGTACTTAGAAGTAGACGGAAAAATGGTGGCTCTATCTATCGGTGAAAGAGTAAAAGATACGTTGATAGTTCACGTAGAAAAAGGGCTTAAAGAATACGAAGGCGTATATCCCACGATGGCGCAAGAATTTGCAATTCATTACGCGGTAGACGGGGTTAACAAGATAAATAGAGAAGAAGATTGCGGTGATATGGGGCTTAGGATTTCTAAACTTCAGTACCACCCCATAGAAGTTAAAGAAAAAAACGTTTTAACCGTAAAAACTTTGTTTTCTAAGATTTCACCGCCTGTTTTAATTAAAACTGAAAGGCTTGTTCTTACTGAGTTTAAAAAGGACGACCCAAGATATAGAAAACTTTATATGGACGACGAACTAAATAAGTGGTGGGGATACGATTATAGAGAAGACCTAAAAGGAGAGCCAACTAACGAATACTTTTATTCGTTTATGAAAGGGCTTAAAGATAAAAAAGAAGAATATTCTTTATCTGTAAATCTAAACGGAGAACTTATTGGCGAAGTGGTTTTATGGAACTTTGGGTTTGACAAAAGTGTTGAAGTCGGGTTTAGATTTTTTAAAGAATATCACGGAAAAGGCTATGCGAAAGAGAGTGTTTCGGCACTTATCGATTATGCTAAAAACACATTACTTGCCACTAAGATCTTAGATAGATGCCACAAAGACAATTTGCCCAGCAAAAAACTAATCGAAAGACTTGGTTTTAAAAAGGTAAAAGAAGACTTAACGCACCTATACTTTGAACAATAAAAATAACCCCCCACGGCTTAGCCGTGGGGGTTAGTTTTAGCATAAATCATCGTCGCCGTTAAAATAATCTTTATCAAAGAATTCTTTTAGCGTTATTCCTGCACCAATACATAATTTCTTAATAGTTATTACTTTGGGGCATTTACTTTTCCCCGCCATAAAATCAAAGACTGTGGAAGGTGTAAGGTTTGATTCTAAACAAAGAGCGGTAAGGGTTGTCCCCTTTTCTTGAAGCAATTCTTCAATTCTACGCTTTATCGCCATATCAATATTCATCGCATACCTTCTTTTACGGAGTTCCGTAAAAATATTATGACAAATTAAAAATTTTGTCTTACGGAGTTTCGTATGCTTGCAATTATTGACCGTTGTAGTTATAATTATTACGGAGTTCCGTAATTATGAATAAAGAATTGGCTTGCTCTTTTTTTGGGCATAGGGTGGTAAATCTTAATAAAAATCAAATAAAAACATTAGAGAGCGATATAAAAACTCTTATTGTTGATAAAGGGTTTTCATCTTTTTATTTTGGTGGTTTAGGAGAGTTTGACAAGATTTGTTATGAGATTGTTTCCAGATTAAAAGAAAGTTATCCGCATATTAAGAAGATTTATTGCCTAATAGAAGAAAAGGAATTAAAAAACAGGGCAAGGTTAAGTGAACTCTCGCAAAGAGAATTTGACGAGATGGTATATTTTCCGCCCGATTTTAATTATTGGTATACGAGAATTTATTATAGAAATTGCGAGATTATAAAAAACAGCGACTACGTGATTTTCTTTGCAAAAGAAGACAAAAACAGTGGAGCATATAAAGCGCTATCGTTTGCGAAAAAGATTAAAAAGCCTTACAAAAATTATTTTGAATAAATAAAACCAACTTTGGTTTTTTGTTGTATAAAAAGTTGGGGATAGGGAAAAATCTTCTTAAGAAAAAAACAAGGAGGTTTTTTATGTCTAACAATATGTTGACGACAAAAGAAGCAACGCTTGTAGCGGACTTACTTACCTATGAAGAGCAAGCGTGCAAGAAAGCAAGATTATATTCTAAAATAACTACGGATACCGCATTAAAGGAAACTTACACCAAAATTGCGGATAACCACGAAAGGCGCTTTAACGCACTTTTCGATTTATTATAAGGGGGAATATAAACATGCAAGGATATAAAGCAGATTGCACGCTAAACGAAAAAGATAGTCTTCAAGACCTATTAATGCAAGAAAAAACCATGGTAAAAGTATACTCTACCGCGTGGACGGAAGGGGTTAGCAAGGGATTTAGAACACTTCTTAAAAATCACATCGTAGAGACGGCTACCGATCAATTAAACGTGTTTTGCGCCATGACTGAACGCGATTATTACAAGGTAGAATCGGCGCCCGAAACGACTTTGTCAGAACAAAGAGATAAGTTTTCTAAAATCAAAAGTCAACTTTCTTAAAAAGAGACAAAAGTTCTTAAAAACCGCAAAAAAAGATTGAAACACCCCCTAAAAACGTTTGCTTTTAGGGGGCTGGGCGGTTATAATCATATTAGAAGGTTTTCGGACAACACTTCTTTAAAACAACCGAGAAAAGTTTTGTATTTAACCTTTTTCGGTAATTTTATTCCGAGAAAGGTTTTTTTATGTTTGGAATTACGACAAGACAACTTATGAGATCGGGTATAATTGCGGCGCTTTACGTAGTGCTATCTTTAGTTGCGTTCCCGATTGCAAGTGGCACTATTCAAATAAGAATAGGCGAAGCCCTAACACTTTTGCCACTCTTTTTTTGGGAAAGTATCCCCGGTCTTTTCGTTGGGTGTTTTCTTATTAATCTTATAACGGGGTGCATGTGGCTAGATATAATTTTTGGAAGTCTAATCACTTTGTTTGCGTCAATATTAACGTACTTTGTGGGCAAAATTTTCCGCACCTTATTTTTTAAGGTGTTATACGGTGGAATTTTCCCCGTGCTTATGAACAGTTTTTTGCTTCCGCTAGTTTGGTATTACTGCTACGGACAAATGGAATATCTTTACTTAGTTCAAGTTTCAATCTTGACGATAGGGCAAGCCCTTTCCATTTACCTTATAGGCTCGGTGGTTTGTTTGATAACAAAGCATATGCAAGATAAAGGAATATTCGTTAAATAAAAATAAAGAAAAGAAAAAAGGTCGGCATCAACCGACCTTTTTTTCTTTCACTTTTTTACCTTACTGTTCTAAAAGGATTGTAAACAATCCAGTAAAAGATAAGCCAAAGTGCTGAAATACCAACTAACGAGTAAATAATTCTCGATACTACGGCATTAGCACCGCTTCCGAAAATGAAGGCTACAAGGTTAAAGTCGAAAATACCGACTAAAAGCCATACTATAGCGCCTATCAATACTAAACAAAAAGCAAATATCGATACAATTTTCATATCTTTCCCCCGTAATTTAGTATGTGACGATAGGAAAGTTTTATACTTAAAGATTTGCGTTTTCCAAAACTAGTCTATCAAAGTCGGGGCGCTCTATAAAATCGTCTTTAATAAAGCGCACGGTGTTATACTTGGCATAGTTAAAAAGGTGTGTCTTTATAACTACGGGTGTTTGAATATCCAAGTTTTCGCAAATTTCTCTTAAATAGTCGTAAAATAAAGAGTAATCCATAATTTCGTTCTTTTCTAAAACGTACTGCTTTACGATTTTACCCTTTTTCATTACTTTTGCCCAAATTCTAATCATTTTTTACCTCTTGAAAGTATTTTACCACAAAAGGCAGGGGTAAATCAACTTGTAATCTTTTGTGTTGACAAAAATTATTATTAGTATTAGAATATATACTAATAATATACTAAAATGCGGGCGTATACCCAAACGGAGTATGATATGGAACAATTAAGAAAAAACATTTTAAGTCTTTTAACCGAAAACGCAAGGTATTCTTTTGGTCAAATTGCCAAAATGCTTGGCGAAACCGAAAGTAAAATTCAAGCCGAAGTCGACAAACTCGAAAAAGAAGGGGTTATAGTTAAGTACACTGCAATTTTAAACACCGAAGTTATTGCCGAAAACAGCGTTCAAGCACTTATTGAAGTTAAGGTCGCACCCCAAAAACTTAAAGGGTTTGACTCTTGCGCAGAAGAAATCTATAACTTTGAAGAAGTTAAAAGTTTATACCTTATGAGCGGTGGTTTTGATTTGGCGGTTTTCGTTGAAGGTAAAAACCTTTCCGAACTCGCGCGTTTCGTCGCCGAAAAGTTAAGCGTTATCGATGGCATTATCGGTGTTCAAACCCACTTCATACTCAAAAAATATAAGATCGAAGGTAATATTACCGAATCTAATCAAGAAAACAAAAGGCAGATTATCCATCCGTGAAAAATTTTGTAAGTAAAAAAGCCCAAAACTTAAAGCCTTCTGGGATAAGAAAGTTCTTCGACCTTGCATCTGGCAGGGGGGACGTTATCTCGCTCGGTGTTGGCGAACCGGATTTTATAACGCCGTGGGATATCCGCGACGCTGGTATTACTGCGCTTAAAAAAGGGTATACCCAATACACTTCTAATAGCGGGCTTCCCGAACTTAGAAAGGAAATTAGCGAATATCTATTAAAGCGCTTTAACGTAAGCTTTTCCATGGAAGACGTGGTAATCACCGTCGGTGCAAGTGAAGCAATCGATATTACTCTTCGTGCAATCGTTGACGATGGGGACGAGATTTTGGTTCCCGACCCTAGCTACGTTTCTTATAAGCCGTGTATCGAGCTTTGCGGTGGCGTTGCCGTTTCTATCCCTTGCTCTGGGGACAACGGATTTAAATTAACCTCCGAAAACTTGGAAAAGGTTATTACCCCTAAAACCAAGGCTATAATATTCCCATATCCGAACAACCCAACGGGCGGTATTATGGAAAAAGAGTACATAGAAAAGATTATTCCCGTAATATTAAAGCACGACCTTTTAGTCGTTTCAGACGAGATTTACGCCGAACTAACTTACGGCAAACCCCATTGCTCTATCGCAAGTTTTCCTGAACTTAAAGATAGGGTAGTCTTAATAAGCGGTTTTTCTAAAGCGTTTGCTATGACTGGGTGGCGCGTGGGATACGTTTGTGCGCCCAAAGAAATTAAGACCGCATTACTAAAAATTCACCAATACGCGCTAATTTGCTCGCCTATTTTTTCTCAATACGCTGCGCTTTCCGCTCTTAAATGTGGCAAGCAAGACGATTTTTCTACCGTTAGAGAAATGAGAGAAGAATACGACAAGAGAAGAAGGTTTATGCACAAGAGTTTCGAAGAAATGGGACTCAAATGCTTTGAACCGCAAGGCGCGTTCTATATCTTCCCGTCAGTAGAAAGCACTTCGCTAACAGGCGAAGAGTTTGCAACCGCGCTTCTTAATGAAGAGAAAGTTGCCGTCGTTCCGGGCGATGCGTTTGGGGAGTTTGGCAAGTATTACGTAAGGTGTTCTTACGCTTACTCTATGAAATCGCTTGCAACCGCTATGGAAAAGATTGCAAGATTTGTTGAAAAACTTAAAAAATAAGGGCTATGATTAAATTACCTGAAGGCAGTTTTTGCGCTTTCCCGTTTTTGAATACTTTGAAAAACGTGCTGAAATCCTACTGGATGACGGTAATTTTACTGTGCTTAGGATTATTTTGCTGGTTAACCGATAACACTATGATTTGTGTTTTCGTTTATCTGGCAATTTTTCTTTTGACGCTCGCTTTCGTCGAAGACGTTAAAATTTTGTTTTGTATGGTGATGTACGTGTCGTTTTTTATAAACGACATCGTAGAAGACCCAAGGTGGCTTTACTATATCGGAGCTATCGCTTGTGCAATCGTCGCGCTTATTTGCTTTTTGGTGCGCTCCATGGTGCTTGAAAAAAACACGTTTAGGAAAGGTAAACTCTTCATCGGCTTTATCTTCGCACTCTTAGCGTTTACTGTTGGCGGAATAGCAAGACCCAACCTTTTAGCCCTTTTAATTACCTATGCGCTATTTATCGCAACGTATATCCTTTACTTTATAGCCGTAAATAAAACCCAAAACCTAACGCATTATCTTTGCTTTTTATTCTTTATCGGCTCTATCGTTTTAATTGCTCAAAAAACCATAAACGGCTTATCTAATAAAGGACTTATAAACCCCTTTAACCCAGCGTTTTACTGTGCTCAAAACATAAACACCATTGCCGTATTTATAATGCTAGGCATGATAGGTGCGTTTGGACTAGGACTTGGTAAAAAATACGGATTTTTGTCTATACTAATTATACCGATAATATTCTTTGGCGTAATTACCACTTGTTGTAGAACGGTTATTGCCGTAAGCGGTGTAATAGTTTTACCGCTTATGATAATGCTGGCAATCTTTGCAAAAAAGAAACTCGATAAAATCTATGCGTGGTCGGCGGTATTGCTAATCATAGGGCTTGCCCTTGCAATTCTATTTATAAAAAAGGAAATAGTTTTAGAGCAAATTATTCAAATGCTAGAAAAAACCGGCAAAGGATCAAATGGAAGAGACCAACTTTGGCAATGGTGTTGGGATAAGTTTGAAGAATTCCCAATCTTTGGGTACGGTTTTGTTGCCGACGAGCCCTTGCCAAGTTTAAGAAACGATATTCCGCTCGTGCTTGCGCATAATACTATACTGCAATGGTTAACTTCTTTGGGGCTTATAGGTAGTGCGTTTATATCGGTATTCTATTTTTATAAGTATTACGCAATCTTTAAGGGTTTTAGAAAGAGCAAGATAGCAATGCTTGCAGTAGTTATTGCTTTGGCGCTTATAGGAACGCTTGACCAGTCTCCCACAATGGACTTTTTTGCTTTCTTTCTGCCTTTGCTTTGTATTGCAGGAACGGAGAACGACGAAGTTAAGCGCTTTGTTTTAGTAAAGGGTGAAAAATGAAAAGGAAAATAAAAATAAGGGATGCTAAGGGCGTTAAGGAAAGGGAAATAACCTACGTTCCAATGCGCTTTGCTTTAGCGCTAACGATAATGCTTTTTGAAATATTGGCAATCATAGCAGTTGTGGTTGCCCTTTGTATTTACGTGCCTTATTTTTACGTTTTAGCATATATAACGCAAATAGTTTGCGTACTAAGAATTATCGCTTCCGACGATAATCCAGATTACAAAGTGCCGTGGCTACTTTTCGTTCTTATTTTGCCGGTTGCAGGTTTTATGCTATACTTTATGCTTTATTCGAGAAAACTTCCTAGAAAACATATAAAAAGGATAGAAGAACTTCGCAAAAAGACGTATACAAAGGACGACGAGAAAGAGTTTATCACCTTAAAAGAAAAAGACGGAGTTGCATCAAGCCACGCAAAAATGCTATGCGGTATTGCCGAAACGCACTTATTTTATGGTAAAAACCAAAAGTATTTTCCATCAGGGGAAGAACTTTTTTCAATCATGTTAGAAGACCTAAAAAAAGCCGAAAAATTCATTTTTATGGAATACTTCATTATTGAAGAAGGCGAACTTTGGAATTCTATTTTAGAGATTTTAAAAGAAAAAGCCGACAAAGGCGTAGAAGTAAAAATCGTTTACGACGACGTGGGGTGCATGACCACACTTCCGGGAAACTACGCAAAGAAACTTAAAAAATACGGAATTAACGCAACGTGTTTTGCAAGACTTAAAGGACAAGCCAACAACGAATTTAACAATCGTTCGCATAGAAAAATAACCGTAATCGATGGGGTTATTGGCTACACGGGTGGCGCAAATATTGCCGACGAGTACGTAAACAAAAAAACTCGTTTCGGGCATTGGAAAGATTCGGGTATTAGAATCGAAGGCGAAGCCGTTCACGAACTTACAGAACTTTTCCTTGGCGACTATTCGTTTAACGTAAAAGAAATTCCAGAGCCTGAACACGATTACTATCCCACGACTACAACTGAAAAGGTAGACGGATATTTAATACCGTTTGGCGACGGACCAAATCCGCTTTATAAAACTAGAGCAAGCAAAAACGTCGTTCAAAATATGCTTTCGGTTGCAAGCGAATACGCGTACTTAACTACACCTTACTTAATTATCGATAACGACTTATGTAATAGCATAGAAAACGCAGCGCTACGCGGGGTTGACGTTAAAATTATACTTCCGCACGTGCCCGATAAAAAGTTGGTGTTTTGGATAACTCAAAGTTATTATAAGCGCCTTATGAAAGCGGGTGTAGAGATTTACGAGTATACTCCAGGATTTATTCATGCCAAAAACTACGTGGTAGACGGAAAGTACGCAATGGTTGGCACCGTTAATCTCGATTACAGAAGTTTAGCGCATCACTTTGAAAATGCCGTTTGGCTTTACGAGTGCGAGTGCATAAAAGACGTTAAAAAAGACATTGACCAAACACTAGAACAATGTATAAGAATTAAAGAAGATACCAAAAAGAACGGCGTGATAAAGTCGTTTGTTCGCGCAATAATAAAAATCTTTGCGCCATTAATGTAGAAATGAAATACTTGTATAACGAAATTGAAATCGGAATAAAAAACCCTTTTAAGTTTATCCACGTAAGCGATACACATTTATGTTTAGTAGACGATAGGGATAATGAAAGAAAAAACGCGCTTGCAAAAAATAGAGAAGCGGGCTTTCCTAACGCCGAAAAAAACTTAAACGAAATTATGGATTATGCGACCAAAAATGCGCGCATGGTGGTACATACGGGCGATTTAATCGACTTTGTTTCTTATAAAAACTTGGATAGAGCAAAGGATTTTTACAGCGCGGTAGATAGTTTTATGGTTGCCGGCAATCACGAGTTTAGTCAGTACGTTGGCGAAGCGTGGGAAGACGAAAGTTATAGAAATCAGTCTTTATCTATCGTTCAAAAATCGTTTGGGAACGATATAAGGTTTTCGTCGAGGATTGTAAACGGCGTAAACTTCGTAGGGGTAGATAACGGATATTATCTTTTTGATAAAGAGCAGTATAAAGCGCTTAAAAGGGAAATCAAAAAGGGGTATCCGATTATACTTTGCATGCACGTTCCACTTCACGAAAAAGGACTTTACGAATGGCGTATGGGTATTTCGCCTTGCGCTTACCTTACCGCAACGCCAAAGCGCCTTATGAAAACTTATCCAGAGTATAGGTACCGCCAACAATTAGCGAATAGAACTACAAGAAGGGCGACTCGGCTTATTGAAAAAAACAAAAAGATAAAAGCCGTTTTGACGGGACATCTTCATCACGATTTTGAAAGTAGACTAAAAAACAAGATACAGTATATTACAGGTGTTGACACGGTAAGAGAATTTTTGATTAAGTAGCGAAAAAGTAAAAATGAAGGATAAAAAAGTCGAATAAAAAATTTTTTTATAATAATCGTTAAAAATAATTGACAATAA
>CAJMCT010000021.1 GCA_905211955.1 uncultured Eubacteriales bacterium
CCTTGGCAAGGCGATACTCCACCACTGAGCCACTCGTGCATAAAACTTAAATGAATTATTCAACTGTATTTATTATATCATATATTTTAGAAAAATGCTCTAAAATCCGATATATGTTTTCAAATGTTAATGTTTTTTCTTCAATCGCGTGTTTTCTATAACGAGCGTCATCAATCTTTTCTTCTATCTCCGCGATTACGTCGTACATAGAATCAATTCTCGTCGTCATATCTTTTATTTTTCTATCTCTATATTTAGCATCTATCGGCAAGGTGTCAAGTTCCGTTTCAAGTCGATTTTTATTCAGTTGAACTTCTTTCAGTTTTGCTTCATAATTTTTAATTTCTTCCACAATCTTATCCTCATCAACGTGAATACTAATACTACTTTTGACACCTTCAACAAATCTTTCGTCGTTTATAATTTGTTTTATAACGCCTATAACAATCGGTTCGATATCCGTTTTCTTTAGATTAGCGCTATAATCACAAAAGCCCCCTCGCTTCATTTTATTTCGGCTACAAGAATAATACATTACTTCCTTTTCCGTACCATCCTTTTTAGTCCATCTTATTCTATTTGCATACATAGGACTACCGCATTTAGGACATTTTAATATTCCCGTAAGTAAATACGTGCGGTCTTTACCTATTTTTGATGCTAATTTAATTCCTGTTGCCACTCTTTTATCCCTTGCCTTTTCCCAAAGTTCTTTACTTACGATACCTTCGTGCAACCCATCAGTAAGCGAAAACTCTTTTTGATGTACCACGTGATATTCATTTTTCTTTCCTTTAATACGTTTGTGTTTTCTTCTTCCGTACGCTATCTTTCCGCAATACACGGGATTATCTAATAAAATTTGTATAAAATGCCCGCTAAAAACTTTAGCATCACTTTCCTTTCTTGGTCTCTTTGTTACGCCTTGCAAATTGAGATATTTAGCTATTCCCGTATATCCGATTTTCGTGTTTACATACATTTCATAAATCGTTCTTACTATTTTGGCTTCTTCTTCATCAATTTGCAAAACGCCATCGTTAATCGTATATCCGTATGGAGCAGGCCCGCCATTCCATTTACCTTGGCGAGCCTTTTCTCTACGTCCATTCATTGTTTGCTCTAATATATTTTCTCTTTCAATTTCCGCAACCGCAGATAAAACCGAAATAAGCAATTTCCCACTCGTTTGCGACGAGTCTATCCCTTCTTCAATACATATCAAATTCACGTCGTAAGTCTGCAATAACGCCAACGAATTCAATATATCTGCCGCATTTCTTCCAAATCGAGAAAGTTTATAAACGAGAACGTAATCTACATTTTTACCGTTTTCTATATCAGAAAGCATTCTCTTAAAAGCAGGACGCCCCTCAATAGATTTACCCGACTTTCCTGCATCTTCATAAGCATCTACCACCGTCATCTCTTCTCGTTCGGCGAATCTCTTTAAGCAGTTCTTTTGCGCTTCAAGGCTATAGCCGTCAACCTGCATTTCCGTACTTACACGAGAATACAATAAACACTTTTTACCTTCTCTGTTCATAATGCCCTTCCTCTTCCTTTTTTATTTCTTCCAACACTGTTGGACCATATTTTTGCACTAAACGCGCCAATACTTTGATAAACGCGTTAAAATTTTCTTCATTTTCCTTTTTTGTATTTTCTTTTTTGTTTACATTATTTTGTTGTTCCAATTCTCCTTATTATTTTTGTGCATTACGTAGGTTGCTTCGCTTGAGATTTCTGTCTAATCACATTTTATTATTTAATTTAATTTCTTTTTCTTATCATTTTTCATTTTACCGACTACTCTCCGTAGCTACGCAGTTCCTTTAATTTCCTTTCCTTATCCGCACTCTTAACGGAAAGATGAGTACGGTTTGCCCTATCACACATTTTTCTCCTTATTAATTCCCGACATTACGGGTGTGTTAAGCGCATAATGCGTTCCGCTGTTATTTGCTTTCCTTAAACTCTTCCAAAAGTCTTTGATATCCCATTCTAATCAAATCCACCTTTGGAATTCTTTTCTTTTTAAGAAACGCTGTAATTTCGTCATATTCTTTGACGGGAAGCCTCGTGTTAAATTGCTTCGTTGCTTTTTCACGCTCTTCCTTATGTATGATTTCATACTTTTGTCTTGCCTTTTGTTTTGGCGTTAATTGTTTTTCCATTTTTTCACTCCTAAAAGTTTTACTTGCCTCTATTATACCGTGCTATCACGAGATAGTCAAGCTGTTTTATACCTTTACGAGAAATTTGTTTTGCCTATTCATATATAACCTCCTAATATTTATAATTTCTGTTTTTACTTTCGTGTTTTACACGTTCTTCTTCAATTTCCGCTTCTATTTGTTGAAGTCGGGGAACTTGCGACGTAACACTTGGTTTACATAAATCTTCTACTGCAGAACAGAATACCTTAACGGCACTTGCCCCATTTAATATTCTTCTACATATATTAGGTGCATTGCTTGCTATGTATTTACCAACTTGGGCGTATTTAACGTCTTTATCTTTTTCCGATTTGAGTTTACCGTTTTCTTTTACCATATCAAGAGTATCTTGCATTGAACGGTCAAGGCGCTCGGTTAAGCTTTTATTTTCTACCATTAACGCTACAACTTGTTCTTGCAGTTTCCCACACTTTTTGGGCATCTCTCCGTTTTTAGCTTCTTCTAAAGCATCTGCATAAACCTGATTCTCTCGCTTAATTTCTTCAGCTTCTTCAATTATCTTTTTCGCCTTATACTCAGCAGTCGATAGATGTTTTGCTTGGCTTCCTTCTTTGCCACGTTGCAAACCGTTTTTCTTTCCAACAGCTTCGTAGAAGTCCGTTTGTAATTGTTGCAGTTTAGGCTTGTCAAATAAGTCCTTGCTACATAATCTACCATCGGGAGTGATAGGGATAAGATTTAAGTGCATATGCGGAGTCGTTTCGTCTAAATGCACAACCGCCGATATTACGTTTTCTTCCCCATATCTCTCCTCAAAGAACTTGGCGCAGTCCGAAAAGAAGTTGTACTGTAACATTTTAGGTAAGCCATCAAAAAAGGCTTTGTCCGAGCCTACCACAAAAGAGTTCATCACGACGGCATCTTTTCGTGGTTTAAGACTTAATTCTTTTAACCGTTTGTTAATAAACTCAGTATAACCACCAAAGGCGTTAGAGTTTATATGATAATTGTTTTTTGTTCGCTTACTATCTATTTGCGGATTGTCCGCTTCAAAGGTTTCGTCACGTTCGTTTTCTCCTTCGACGGGCAAAACTTCTTGTTTATGGTATTTCTCCATATGGCATACAAAATATGATATTTTCGTTTTCCTCCTTATTATTTTTTTGTCAAATTTAGCCTCGCAGAGCCCACACTTCGATTCTCGAAGTATAGTGGGCTACACTTTGCTAAAATTTATTAAAGTTTTTCTCTCCTCCACCAAGAGATGAAAGCATTAAAAAACTCTGTACAAGATAACCTTGCACAGAGTCTTAATCGTTGAATTTTATTAAATTGTTATTCCTTTTGCTTTTAGAATATCACCTATCGTCGTAGGGTTATTCGTCTTGTCAATATAGGTTTGAATCTTCCCTTTATTCTTTTTTCGTTCCTTTCTTTCGGCATAGAGTTTTCCGTTGATATGGTCAACTTTGCTCAAGTCTTCTAGCGTAAGATTCAACAATTTTAATGCTTCTTCTAACGATAAAATATGTATTGACTTATTTTCTTTTTCTTCCGCTTGCTTGATACTCGAAAAGCGAATTTCCTCCTCTTCACCATCTTGATATTCGATAAAAATATCACACACGCTCGCCTTCCACGTATAGGTTGCACCATACGAATATAGACATTCTATGATAGCAATGAATTCATTAAATCTCTTCTTTTGAAAGTGCGAACTAATACAAACGTTTTTCCCGAAGAATAAGTCATCCTTCTTTTCTTCCGACTCTTTAAGTCTATGAATAAAATTTTTAATAAAATCATTTTGCGCCTTAAGATTACCTCCGTTTATCTTTTCAATTAGAGAAAGGTTATGTTCTTTTGCTTTCTCGGCGCGGTAATCATTATTTCGCTTTTTTAGCATTTTAAGCGTTTCAGGAAGGGTTAATTTTTCTTTCTCTCCTATAATTTGCAACGCTCTAATTACAGCCCAAGAATCATCGTCGCTTTTATGTAATGTTATGTCCGATATTTGAAGTTCTTCCACAAAACCTTCTACAGACGTACGGTTTTTTGCTTTGGTATAACCTTGATAAAGTTTCTGAAAATCGTAATACGTAAAACTTATCGGTTCTTTTTCGTAAAGTTCATAAGCCGTTGCTAAAAAGCCTGCGTCGTTTGAAAGCGAAAAGCCTATGATTTGACAATCGGGAATAGTTAAAATCCTCTTAATTCTTTCATAATAAACGTCAAAAGTAGGACTATTATAATAAACATCCTCAGGAAACGCAAGTGAAATATCACTTTCACGTTCTCTTCCCGTTAACTTAAATTTATATTCAGGATTTATCGTTATACAATCCCTTTCTAAAATATTGAACTTTTCGTCGATAAGCACATATCCAAATTCGCAGATATGTTGCCCATCACAACACTCAATATCAAATGATAAGTACCTCATTTGTTTTCCTTTCTCCTATTATACCTCTTCGACTGTAAGCACAGGCTATATTTAATCTCAAAACAGGACAATTTTTATCCAACTAAACTTCCACCACAGTCATTCCATGATTACAAACTTTTAGCAGTTTTTCAAGTTCTTTATATTTACCTTTCAATTCCAATGCTTTAAAATTAAATATATCAAAATCTTCGCCATTGATAACGGCTTTTATCGTACCGTTTCGCACTTGGGCGTTGAGCCATTGACGGGCTTTTGTACGAATTGCACCGCCTTTTCCGCTACTGCCGTAACCGTGAATTACCGCAAGACAAGCGATTTTGTTTTGCTTGCAAAGGGTTATCGACATTTTGAGATAACTCATCGCCTCGTCCACCGTCGGCATACCTTCTTCCAAATTAATTTCTTTGTACTTACTCATCGTATTTCAATTTTCTCATTAAACCCAAACTTTTCAATCGCTTTTTGAATTCTCGGAATTGTAACCTTTCTACAAATATTGCTTTCATTATTAGTTATAAGTATAAATTTTCTATTACCACCGTCTTCTTTGTTTAAGTCCATTGTTGCATGTCCCGTTGTACCGCTACCCGCAAAGAAATCAAGCACGATGGAATCTTTATCCGTTGCTGCACGAATAAACTCTTTAATAAGTTTTACGGGCTTTGGCGTTGAGAAAATTGTTCTATCTCCTAAAAGCAATTCAAGTTCGTCTTTTGCAGAAGAAGTTGTTCCCAAATCATCTATAACCGTTTCAAGTGGCTTTTCAATTTCCACATACTCTTTGTCGTTCCAAATAGGCTGTTTGATAAGGTTTAAGGTTGTGTTATCTCTATCCTTAAAACAAAGCAAAACATATTCGTGCGTTCTACGAATACCACTTTCTAAAGGTTTCTCTTTACGGTTTTTGTCAAATCTTTCATTTGTCTTTTTCCAAACCATAGTAAGAATATTTTTCGCACCGAATATCTTACCGCAAAGCATCGTAAGTGAAAGTAATTCGTTTTCGTCTATATGAATAAACATAACACCATTGTTAGATAGCAATTTATATGCTACTTCTAAACGTGCTTGCATAAAGTTTCCCCAACCGTTATCGTAGTTTCCGTCCTTATACTCGATATAATCTATCTCTGTATTATAAGGAGGATCAATCGGCATAACGTCAATTTTACCTTCATACGTAGACAACAAATTTTGCATTGCTATTAAGTTATCACTTTCAATAATTAGATTTTTCAATTTAATCTCTCCAAATAATTTCTGCCGGGCACTCGTTAAAAGCATTTTTATCTACAAACGTATTTTTGTTGATGCTTATCTTTTTTAAGTTTTTACAATAAGAGAACACCCATTCCCCTACGTACGTAACGCTATCAGGTATGTAGATTTCTTTTAGCGACGTGCAGTTTGTAAAAGAACTTTTATCAATATAGGTAACACCGTTAAAGTCAATTTGCTCCAAATCTTTACAACCACTAAATACGCCACGATTTATGTGAGTTACACTATCGGGAACTTTGAACGTTTTACCTACCGCACGGTTTGTAGCGCAAAGCATATGCGTTTTATTTTGGTCGTAAATTATACCGTTTTCGGCAAGGAACAATGAACTTTCGCTCTCTAAAAGAAGATTTTCTGCTCCTGCAAACGGATTGTAACCGATTCGATCAATGTTTTTTGTGATTACAATATTTTTAACGCCTTTACAATTCCAAAACGAATTTCGGCTAATAAGGGTAACCGTTTCGGGAATTACAAGTCTTTCAATTTTGCTACCGTTAAGACAACATATAATAGTAGTTTTGAATTTGTTATAAATTACGCCGTTTTCAAAATGATAATACGGGCTTTTGTTTTCAACGTCTAATTTCGTACAACCTGAAAACGGGTTGTTTTCAAAGCGAATAACGCTTTCGGGCACAACAATTTTCTCTAAATTATCGCAAGCGAAGAAACAATGCTTTCCAAGACAAGTAACGCCACTTGGAACAACAAATTCTTTATCCGTTTTGCTTATCGTATAGTGAATAAGATTTGTTTTATCTTGATTATATAAAACACCGTTTTCTAAAACGAAATAAGGGCTTTCATTTATAATTTCAAGACTAGGGCATCCTGCAAATGGGTTATTACCCATAATCCAAACTTCACTTGGAATATTAACTTTTTTAAGGTTTGTGCAGTAGTAAAAGCAATCTCCCCCAAGCCTTTTTAATGACTTCGGCAAAATAATTTCTTCTACAAAAGTATTATTCCAAAACGCACTCGCACCGATAGTCGTAATTCCTTCAGGAACTTTTACTACTTTTGATTTTCCTTTATACGTTATAATTTCATCTTCAAAAATTTCATAATCGACAATATCCGCCGTTTGCTCTATGACGACTTCTTTTGCTTTTTGAGGAATTATTGAATATAAAGAAACGTTTGGTTCAAACAAACCGTAATTATACACGTCGTTATCGACTTTTATAATGTTTTTATATTCCAAAAGCCCACTAACTAGTCTTGATGTATATAAAATCACGTTGTTCTTATCGGGCTTAAAATTTTTAGTAGCCGATAAATAATCTTTACCCCATTGTTCACAGTAAATATCAATATTACCATTAAGAACAATATCCGGACAATTTTCTCTATCATCTAAAACGATATCTGTAGGCTTATACCCTTTAAGCAATAACCTATCAACACACTCTAAAATAACAAAATCTTTGTGCCTTTTTAAAAAGTTCAAATCTTCGCCAAGCACTTTGATTTTATTACCATAGTTCACCATTTGTTTTTCGGCATCAATGATAATTTTATAACCGCTATACTCTTTAACGTGAACGTCAAGTTCGTTTTCAACAAAACGAAGCGCCCAATATAAAGCGGTATATTTCATATCCATACTAATAGCCATTACGCTCTACCTTCTATACGTTTCATAATGAGTTCTACCGTTTGATCGGGAGTAAGATTGCTTGTATCTACCACCATATACGGCATTTTGTATTTTTCACAGAAGAAAACCATTTTTTCATACTTTTCTTTTGCTTTTTTTACTTTATCAAGGTCGCTATCGTGCTCATCGCGACTTCTTAAACGATTAAAGATAGCCGTTTCATCAGCATATAAAATAACCGTTAAATCGGGACATCCAAGTTTTTTGACAAGCAAATCATAAACTTCGGTATTATCGTCCGTTCCACTCCAAGCGTAGTTGGAAAGGAAATGTCTGTCGGTAATAATATTTTCATCCTTGAACATAGTGTAAAGGTAAATATTTCCAAGCCCGTAAAACCACGAAGTAAATAATCTATCGGGATTAGCGTTTACCTTATCACGAATTCTAAAATAATTGTCAAATTCATCGTTTTCATCAAATAAGAAACGTAAATTTTTTTCTATAAACTTATATCCAAGACGTTCTGCTAATAGTTTACAAGTAGTTGTCTTGCCAACGCCGTCCATGCCTTCAATCGCAATATGTGCCAACTCAGTTTACCCTCCCAATTTTTTTAATTAAATCTTGTTTGCCTTCTTTTTCTATTAATTCATCAAGCGTCTTTGGCTCAAAATCGTTTACATCCATACAAACGTTAAATGCAAGTTTATCTGCAAAATATTCTTTCATCCCTGCAATTTTTTTATTATGAACGTGACCATATAAGTGAATAGTTCCGATATCCCTACCATTCCAATCCATAATTGGATAATGAAACATAACAATATTATTATCAGAATACAAGACATTTTCAGCGCAAAGTTCTATCTTTGTTTCGCTCGCAATTAATTTTCTTACAGGATAATCGTGATTACCTAAAATTAGATGTATTTTACCATTTAGCCTATTAAGCAAATCTTTATCAAAGTGTTCTGGGCTAACAATATCTCCTAAAATCCAAACCGTATCGCTATTAGAAACTTTTTTATTCCATTTATCAACAATGTATTCGTCCATTTCTTTAACGTTTGAAAATGGTCTATCACATAGTTTCATTATTCGTTCGTCGCTAAAATGTATATCACTTGTAAAAAACGTTGCCAACTTAGTTTGCTCTCCTATTTTTCTCTTCGTTCTTTTTACCTTTAGTAAATCCGTCTAAAATCTCCAAATAGCCACTTACACGACGAATTCTCGTAATATCTTTACTTTTACAAACGGGGCATTCGTCAAAAACCCCGCTTGCGCCGCACTCGTTACAAACGTCTTTAGGAAAGTTAAACCCTAAATAGTGAACACCTGATTTTATTGCGTGTTCAACGTATTCAAGTAAGCCTTCGTCATTCCCAAGTGGAGCTTCACCGAGTTCTACATAGGTAATGCATCCACCATTGCAAATATCGTGGAATAGTCCTTCTAATTGAATTTTCCTAAACGCCGATAAATCGCTATCCACGTTGATATGGAAAGAATTTGTATAAAACTCTTTTTCAAAGATTTGCACGGACGGCGTAAATTCTGTTCTATCTATATCAATAAATCTACCCGATATAAGTTCCCCACTCGTTGCTAAAAGTGAGAAATTGAGATTGTATTCTTTTCTTAAAAACTCGCAATAATCACGCATGTGTTTGACAAAACCCAGTGCTGAAACGTATACGTCCGCATTGTTATAATATCTTTCGCCCGTCAACAGTTCAAACGCTTCAGAAAGACCGATAAACCCAAGAGATAACGTTCCGTGACGGAAAACTTGTCTAACGTCGTCAAAATTTTCTATCCAAAGATGATGTTTTTTGTTAATAGGAAAATCTTCAGGAAGACGTGAACAAACCTTTTCAAATCTATCAAGCAAAATATCCTTAGTAATTTTGGCAACGCTATCCCATTTATCAATGAACTTTGCAATTTTTTCATCAATAGAAAGTTTACCAAAATCCCTATCCACTTCTAAAGCAAGTCTAGGAAGATTGATTGAAATGTTGTCTATATTTCCACGACCAATAGAAGACTTTTCGCCAAACAAATCCGCCACCACTCTTGTTCTGCAACCCATAATGGCAAGCTTTTCTGCATCAACGTTTTTATTCGGCTCGCTGTCGCAAAGAACGTAAGTAGGTATCATCTTTTTAGCCGTACAAAGTAGAGATTTTTTAAGCAAATCGTGATTTTTATCTTTTTCAAAACGATTTACCCCACCTTTAACTTTGAAAATAATGTTTGGCTTAAAAATTAAATCCCCTGCCTTTTCAAACTCATCAATAAGCGTAAAAGCAATAAAGCGTGCAAATTCATTTTTAGCAAGACCGATATTAAGAGAAACATAATAAGACGTTTGCCCCATACGGGTATGCGTTTCGCTACACCAAACGATTAAATTGTATATAACGTTTGCAATCGTGTTTTTATTATCTTCGTTAAAGGCAACGCCTAAATTTTCTAAAATATAAGCAATTTCATTATCAAAGTTAGCGATTGCCATACCGCCCGATTGTTCGTTGCCAATATCGGTGAAAAGCTTCTTAATATATTCAAACGTAGCAAGGATTTTTCTTTGCTCTCTCATTCCATTAAAACGCTCGTAAGGAAAATCTTTTAATAAGTTAAAGGTAAGGCAATTATATGTTAATCCGTAAGCATCAAGGTCGTGGATATGAATATACCCTTTTTTATGAAGGTAACTCCACTCACTAGGAAGGCTATTTAGTATTTCTTCTTTTCTCTTTCTTTCGCCAACGTTATAAACTTCGCCAACGTAACTATAACGATTTGCAGCGTTTTCATTACACTTTTGCATTACTTAACCCTCCTAAATTCTTGATTTGTAGAACCAACGTAAGGTTTAACGGTAGACTTTAACTCTTCATTAAATGAACCTGTTTTAATATAAGTAATATTATCTAAAAGTTCTTGCGGAACTTCTTCAAATTCATGTCCCGTATACACAGCAATATCAAACCCTTCAAGTTTTTTCACTATATCAATAAGCGCATCTACTTGCATAAGAGGTTCTCCACCTGAAAAGGTTACTTTCTTGTTTACAACTTCTTTTTCAAGAATAGTAACAAGTTCGTCAGTCGTCATTTCTGTTCCGTTTTTCATTTCCCAAGTAGAAGGATTTTGACAACCTTTACATCTTAAATCACATCCTTGAAAAAATACAACTGTTCTTACGCCCGGACCATCCACAAGACTGCGATTAAATTTTATTGAATTAATATATACTACCATGCTATCGCCTCCTCGTAAAAATATTCTTTCAAAGCTCGTTTATGACTTTTTTCTTTGACGTTCGCTCTCTTCACCCTAAACTCTAACGATTCTTTCTTAGTCGTCTTTTTTGAAAATCTTGCAATGTTATATTCATCAAGCTCGATTCTTTCTTCAAAACCTTCTATGGCGCGCTGCTCTTGAACATTCTTACAATGCAAATATGGATCTGCATCATTTTGTGCTTTTAATTTCATAAATTTATCAAAGTCAAGTTGTTCAATACTGTTAATAAAATCTTTATGGTGACGTTTTACACGACCAATCTCTCTTACTTTACTTGCGGCCTCTTTTGCCGTTTCTGCATAGATTGCAAAGTTAATCCATACACAATGGAATTTACCTACGTGTCCGCATTTTGTTTTTACTGAAAAGTATTTTTTCATTTTGTTTTCGCTCCTTGTATTTTTCTTGACTACATTGTACAAGAAACGAAAACTTTTTAACAGGACAACTTTTGTCCTATGATGAGCCATTATACATTGATTTTTTTATCTTTTTATGGTATAATTACTTTGTTCTTAATTGAAATCTCTGGAGCATTGCTTCGGCTAAGCAAAGGAGGTCGATATTATGGAACAAAATATCAAAGACCTTGGCTTAATTGCTGGGGCAAACTTAAAACGTCTTATCAAAAACTCAAAGTATAAAACTCAAGAAGAATTCGCTTTTGAATTCTGCACCGACGTTCGTACCGTCGGAAGATGGGTGAACAAAGGTATTAAAAATCTTGATACTATACAGCAAATAGCAGCGTTTTTTGGTGTAGACGCTTTGGCGTTCTTCTCTGAATAAGGGAAGAACGTTTTTTATTTGCAAAAAGGAAATTGCTTCATAATCTTCTTCAGAATAAAGTTTATTCATTATCGGCTCATAAATTAAAACAACCTTTTGCCCTGTTGATTCATTTGCACCCGTAAAACGCAAATTTGAATAACCATAGAAAAAATCTAAAGCTTTAAAATTAAATACAAATATACTTAACCCAAAAACTGCCAATTCAAAAATCGTAACGGGTAATGCCATACCATTTTTATTTTCCATCCAAACAACTATAATATTGCAAATTGCAGATATACAAGTTAAGACTAAAAACACTTTGTATTTTTTATTAGGAGCACCCATGCGTAGCACTCCGTCCGCATCAGGTTCAAACTTAAAGCAACTCGTCAATGAAAATTCATAGCAATCATAAAAACGCTTGGCTTTTACCAAATAAAAAGCCATAAAACACATCATAATAAGCCAAATATTTTCAAACATCGTAAACGTGCTATATAACCCCAAAGCAATGCTTGTAAAAACCGTTGAAAAGATAATAGCCCCAATTAAAGTAGCAAGAAGTATTAGCGCTGTTTTCTTTTCCTTTTGAAAATCAGCTTCTGAACCTAGCCAACAATATTCTTTTTTCGCATTTGAAATAAATCGCTTTAATACAACTTGTGGATTTTCTGTTTGATGAATAGTCGTTGTCGTTTGTTTTACCGATAATAGTCCATCTATTTTTTCCGTCAGACTATCCATTTTTGCCGAAACGTCATCCACCTTAGATTCAACGCCATCAACCCTATCAAAAATATTATTCTCACTCATGCTTCAATTCCTCTTTTGCTCTTTTTACGTAAGATTTAAATCGCTCTGCGCCACAAATCGTATCCCCTACCGCATAGGAAACCGCTCGATTTTCAACAACACTTGCAGTAAGTTCGTTAAGCAAATCTATCGTCTTATTTAATTTTTCTTCCATTGACGAAAGTTTGATATCTTTCAATTTACTTATTTGCCTATGTAATTCTTGATTTTGTTCCTCTAAATCAAGTTTTTCTATTTCCGACTGTGAGAGTAAACTTCTATACGCATCAATATCGCTGTCCTTTAATTTCCCTGACTCAACAGAAACAAGCAGTTCTTCCTTTAACTTTACCATTTCGATTTTAAGAGCGGTATTTTCCTTTTCAAACTCCCTGAAAATTGAAATAAAGTAGTTTGCATCAAATTCATTGAATAAAATCTTTTTGTAGTTAGCAAAAGATACGGTAGCGTTATAAATGATTCTCATATAACTAACTATCGTATCAATTTGAATATTCTTTTCGCCTTTGTGTTTATGTGCGTTAACTTTTAACGTATAGTCCAGCATTTTGGTATACGTAAAATCATCCACACAAAGCACGTCCTTAAAAAAGTTTTTAACGTCATCTCTTCTTAAAAGTTCCCCGCAAGTTTCTCTTGCTTTAATATCAAACCCACAAAAAACAGCAACGTCTTTTATAAACTGCTCTTGCAAATCAAGGTACGCATCGTAAAATGAATTGCTTCCCGCTTTAATGTTTTTCTCTAACGTTAAATAACGTTCATATAACTTATAATCAATCTCTCTTAAATGCTTAAACATTATTTTTCTTCTCCATTATCATTTGCTTGTGTTTTTTAAAAAATTCTATTTTTTTATTTCCTTCCCCTAAAAAGTCAAGTATTTTAAACCT
>CAJMCT010000022.1 GCA_905211955.1 uncultured Eubacteriales bacterium
TTTTTATAAAAAAGTTTTCAAATATGACAAAAACTGTCGTTTTGTGCCGATATAATGCAGTTGTGAAAACAAAAAACAAAAATTTATGGATGGCACTATGGAAAAGATAATTTTTGAAGATGAAGTTTTTTATTTTAACAAAGGAACAATTTACGACAGCAGTTTTTTGGAAGTGCCAAAGATTGTTGCGAGAAAGGTTCTTTTTAAGCATTATGAAGGCATTGATTACAAAAATTATGAAGAAGCCGAGTTTTTAGAGTATCTTAAGCAACTAAAAATCTCGGAATTTTATGAAAAGTGTTTGGTTGCAATAGATTTTGGGCTTAACAAGTTTACTGCTTCATATGATTTTTATAGAACGGTATTCCCAATTATAACGAGTTGTTATAGAGCATTAAAACAGCCTCAAAAAGCCATAGATTTTTGGATGGAAAACAAACACATATTCGTTTCATGTCTATCCGTTCCGCTTTTAACGTCTTTAGCGGCGGCATATTGCGACGTTGGGAACTACGTGCTTGCAAAAAAATGTGCCGATAGGGCTTATGCGATTCAAGGCGGTGGAAAAAACTATCAAACGGAATTGTCACTCGTGTATCAAAGAATAAGAAAAGAAACTAAAGACTATTAAATATGTAGGGAGATTGAAATTTTTTTGTTCACTAATTAACGTTTTGTGGTATAATAAAATCAATGACGGAGAATACCATGATAGAGTTTACAAAAGTTATAGAAAAAGACTTTCCCGATTTGGCTACACTTGCAAAAAGGCTTTGGCATTGCGCGTTTGATAACCTTATCGGTAAAGCCCAAGCCGATTATATGATAGAAAAGTTTCAATCGGAGACTGCTTTTTTTCGCCAAACACAAAGCGAAGGCTACGCCTATTATTTTATAAAGCACGAAAACAAAAACGTAGGCTACACGGCGATTGCAAACCGCAAAGGTGAAGGTCGTTTGTTTTTGTCAAAATTATACTTAGCGCCTGAAGTTCAAGGGATGGGCATTGCCGTTAAAACCTTAAACTTTATTTTAGAAAAAACCAAAGAGTTAAAAAAGCGCGCGGTTTATCTTACAGTAAACAAAGGGAACGCCCGTGCGATAGCGGTTTACGAAAAGTTTGGCTTTAACCGTATTGATGCGGTTGTCACCGATATTGGAAACGGCTTCGTTATGGATGACTATATTTATCAATATGATATAAAATAACAAACAAAAACCTAAACCGCGTGGTTTGGTTTTTTTTATATAAAAAATAAAGTTGCACGTTAAGGTTAAAAAAGTGAGCAAACTAAAAACAAAGGGCATTGACAAACAAAAGCATATTTGGTATCATAACTGTATGGTATGTAAATAAAATAATTACGTACAATTTTACTAAGGAGAAAAAATTATGAAAAGGTTTGCTAAGAGTTTAGTCCTTTCATTGCTTTCCGTAATGCTTTTACTTTGTGGAGTATTATTCGTTGCGTGTGACGATACACCTGACGAAACGGATAGCATTTTAACCATCTACAACGATTACGTTGCGGAAACAACCGAGAAAGGCGAAACGCCTATGTCTTACGAAGAGTGGCTTGAACTTATCACGGGTGACTCTGAATTTATGAAGGGCGATAAGGGTGATCAAGGTGCAGCAGGCGATAAAGGTCTATCTGCTTACGAACTTTATAAAAAGCACCACGTTGCTTATAAGGGCACGGAAGAAGAGTGGACTAACGACTTGGCAAGCGGTAAAATTGCCGAGTCTTACGACACCAACTATAATATTATCTATACGTTAGCGACTATTCCGCCCGTACTTTCTTCTTTAGAATGTATTGAAAGCGGATATCCAACCTATGCGTATATCGAACGTGGAAAGACTTATAATGGTATTGCTAACGTTGACAATTTCTATAATTTAGGATTCTCTACGAGCAATAACGCAAGCACCGGTTTTGCAGAAGCAGATTTTAATATCGTACTTAACAAGATTAAAGAACTAAACGTTTATGGCAACGAAAAGTTCAATATTTACGTTCAAGACGGAACTGCTTTATACGGCGCAAAACTTATCGGTAATGCTCAACTTTATAAACGTCAATATAAAGTTGTTATGATAGAAGACGGAACGGGTGCATACGATGCTTTAGAAGATATGCTTACCAACTATGCAGGTTTTGTTGAAAAGGCAAACGCAGTTCGTACCGAAGTTAATACTATATTAAACAGTAAAGACAACGTGTTTACCGCATACTACGATATTGAAAAGGCTTTCGCGCTTGCCACGGTAGATAATTTTGAATTCCTTTTACAATCAAAAGGTCAAGTTGAAAATATCGTTGGTGAAAAGAACGATCAAGCACTTTCTAATATATTCGGCTTAAATGAAGGCGCGCCTAAGAGTGAATACGACCTTAACTTAAAATATGCAAGCATTAGTGAAATGGTTGCAGGTCTTGATACCGATCAAAAAGAAAATTACCTTAACTTGATGTATGGCAACGCATACCAAGGAACTTATGATGCGTTAACCAGAACCGTTGACGTGGCAGGTCAAGCCGTTCCTTCTAAGAAACTCGTATTTATCGGTACGAGAGTAAAAGGTTATCCAGCGGTAGCAACCGACACCACCACGTTTAGCGGTGTTGGTCCTTTAACCGAAAACGTTCCTACCTATGCAAACCTTTCTAATACCTATAAAGACTCGCTAATCTTTGGTAGTGAAGCAAACTACAACGTTCTCTACAACGAATTATTCAACGACTCTAACTTTGACGCAGGTCTTTCAGAAGAAGTTAAAAATGAAATTAGAAAGAGTGTATTCAACTACTACATTAATTACATTGCAACTCTTAAATTCGTTCATGCACAATACGGTAGCGAATACGATATCATTATGAAAGGTCACCCCAGAGAAACGTTAGATTCTTACACCGAATGGGCAGGAAGTTATAGTGTTTCGGTTGGCGGAACTAACTACGTTTTCGATAAGGTAATGTTTAATTCTATTATTGCTTTCCATAATAGTGATAGCGTTGGTAAACGTTTAGGCTTAATGCCTTACGGCACTGCTGCCGAAAACTTGGCTTATTTAGGTCTTGATATGGCTATTGGCGGACTTCCTTCTTCGACTTATACCGGTTATGAAAAGAACATAGACGTATTGTTCGTTCTTAATCTAACTAACGACGGTATTACTAGTGATAGCAACCTTAGATCTCGCTATGAAGAAGGCAACCTTATCTATCACGATAGTCTTGGCGAAGAAAAGATTACCAAGTACTATAACGTTGGTTTAATCTATAAGACTATTGCGGAAACAAGCGCTGACTCTTACGTTCAATCTATGTATAACAATTTATTGAACGAGTGGATTAAGACTGTTTTAGGCGTTTCCGATGCAAGTGGTTATACCGTAAACGATCAAGGCTTTATCGTTCAAAAGACCGCATAATTAAAAAGTATAAAACGACTCCGATTTTTCGGAGTCGTTTTTTTGCTCTTGCGTGAAGTAAATATTAGTGATATAATGTTTAAATTAATAAATAAATTAGGTGAAAAATGATAAATAGTAAAAAGCAATTAAAATATTTTCTTGAAAGGGATAAAATAGCCTTGAAAAAAGGAAACAAATCTCGCCCTTCAATATTCGGTGACGAAATTTGGAAGTTTGAGCGCACGATGAGAAAGTTAGAATACCTTTCTTCGTTGAAAGGACTAAAACGTAAACTTCATACTGTTTGCTATGCGTTAACCAAGTTGAAATATAAAAAACTTTCGCTTAAACTTGGTTTCTCTATACCCATAAACGTTTTTAAAGAAGGCTTATCTATAACGCATTACGGAACGATTGTGGTAAACTCTAAAGCGAGAGTTGGCAAGAACTGTAGAATAAGTGAAGGTGTTAATATCGGTGCGACGAACGGTAGCGATAAAGCACCGCGCATTGGCGATAACGTGTTTATCGGTAGCGGAGCAAAGATTATCGGCGATATAAGTATTGCGGATAACGTTCAAATAGGTGCAAACGCGGTGGTGGTAAAATCTATTACCGAACAGGGAACTTACGGTGGAATACCTGCCAAAAAGATAAGTGATAACAGTTCTATCTTAAATTTGCCTAAAGAATTGTTTTAATAAAAAAATTAAATAAAAAATCTACAAAAAAAGCAAAAGGTGTGTTATACTTAAATCATAAAAGAAATTTTTGCTTTTCAAAGGGAGTATTATGGAAAATAAAATTAAAAAGATTATGGACCTTATTAAAGACGAAGGCATTGAAATGGTCGACTTTAAGATGGTCGATATTAACGGAAGATTCCGCCACGTGACTATACCTGCGGGCAGTTTTTCAGAAGAAACAATGATTGATGGTATCGGTTTTGATGCTTCTAACTATGGCTACGCGGTAGTTGAAAAAAGCGATATGGTATTTATACCTGACCCCGATACGGCTATGATTGACCCATTCTGCGAAATTCCAACGCTTACCATGAGCGGTAATGCGATGATTATAGACTATCCTTCTAACCGTCCCTTAAAGCAATATCCAAGAAATATCGTTTTGGCTGCTGAAAAATATATGCGCGATACGGGTATTGCTGACGTTATGTATATTCTTCCTGAATTTGAATTTTATCTTTTCGATAACGTTGGTTGGGAAGTCAAGCCTTACAGTATTGGTATGAACTTAGACGCAAACCAAGCCTATTGGAACGGTGCGGAAGAGGGCGCAGGCGTAGTTGTTCCTAAACAAAAGAACTATCACATTGCAAAACCCTTTGACAATTCTTACGAGTGCCGTAGTGAAATGTGTATGCTTATCGAAAAGGCAGGCGTACCTGTAAAATACCATCACCCTGAAGTAGGTGCGGCAGGTCAGTTTGAAATTGAGCCTAAGCTTGGTCAAATGTCTAAGATGGCGGACGGCACGATGATGATTAAATACATTATCCAAAATACCGCCTTAAAATACGGCAAGAGTGCAACCTTTATGCCTAAGCCCGTTTATGGCGAAGCAGGAAACGGTATGCACGTTCATATGCAGTTATTTAAGGACGGAAAGCCTGTATTTTCGGACGATAATGGATATGCGCATTTAAGCCAAGAAGCACACTGGTTCATCGGCGGATTATTAAAGCATATCAATTCGCTTTGTGCAATCACAAACCCCAGTACTAACTCGTTTAAACGTTTAGTTCCCGGTTTTGAAGCGCCTGTCACGGTAGGTTATGCAACTAGCAATAGAAGTGCTGTTATTCGTATTCCTGCGTATGCTAAGCGCCCCGAAGAAAGAAGATTTGAACTTCGCAACCCAGACGCAACTTGTAATCCATATTTTTGCTATGCAGCAATGCTTATGGCTGGTCTTGATGGTATTAAGAATAAAATCGACCCCAAAGCAAATGGTTGGGGACCTTACGACTTTAACCTTTTCAATCTTCCTGAAGAAGAAAAGAAAAAATTGCAAGGCTTGCCCACTTGTTTAGAAGATGCGCTTGACGCTTTAGAAAAAGACCACGATTATTTAACCGTTGGCGACGTTTTCCCAGAAGAACTTATCAAAAACTTTATTGCGGGCAAGAGAAAAGAATGTAGCGAAATGTCTAAAATTCCTCACCCTGTGGAATTTGAAAAATATTATAACTGCTAAAATAAAAAGCACCTTTCGGGGTGCTTTTTTAGTGTGACTTTTTAGTGCAAAAAGTTGCAGTGTGATTATTGGGTTATTTTATTGAAAAGTTGATTTTGCTATGTTATAATAAATGCGCATATTTATTTTTGGTGGTAGTTATGAAAACTTTATTGAAAAATGCAAACGTTGTAAACGTATTTACGGGTGAAATAGAAAGAGCCGACGTGCTTATTGACGGCGAAGTTATAGTAGGTGTTGGCGATTATTCTAACGTATCAGCAGACGTTGAAAAAGATTTAAACGGCAAATACGTTTGTCCTGGGTTTATAGACGGGCATTTACATATAGAAAGCACCTTTTTAACCCCAGCCGAACTTGCAAAGGCTATATTGCCGTGCGGAACGACTTTAATTGTCACCGACCCGCACGAAATGGCTAACGTTTGCGGTGCGAAAGGTATTAAGTATATGATAGAGAAAAGCCGTAATCTTCCGCTTAAAGTGTATTTTAATTTGCCGTCTTGCGTTCCTTCTACACCGTTTGACGAATCGGGGGCAATCTTAAAAGCAAAAGATTTACAGCCGTTATATAAACTCGACAGAGTTTTAGGGCTTGCCGAAATGATGAACTATCCCGGTGTTATAAACGGGGATAAAGACGTTTTAGAAAAACTTTCCTTTGCGGTTAAAAACGGCAAGGTTATAGACGGGCATGCACCAATGCTATCTGGTAGAGATTTAGACGTTTACGTATCTAAGGGTGTAAAGACCGATCACGAGTGTTCTAACTTAGAAGAAGCCAAAGAAAAAATAAGGAAAGGGCAGTGGATAATGCTTCGTCAAGGTACGGCAGCGCGCAATCTTGAAGGGCTTTTAGGGCTTTTTGACGAGCCTTATTGTCTCCGTACAATTCTTGTCACCGACGACCGCCACCCCACCGATTTTATAAACGAAGGGCATATTGACAACATTATCCGTCTTGCGGTAAGCAAAGGAAAATCGGTTATCACCGCAATTCAAATGGCTACGATTCGCTCTGCAGAGTGCTTTAACCTTAAAAACATAGGCGCAATTGCGCCAAGTTTTAAAGCAGACTTATTAGTTTTAGACGATTTAGACTCTATCTCTATTAGCGAAGTTTACGTAGACGGAAAACTTGTAGTAGAAAACAAAAAGGTTTTTCCGTTTACACCCCCTGTAGCGAGCAAAAAACTTGAAAAAAAAGTACTTAAAACCTTTAACTTAAAACAACTTAAAGAACAAGATTTTTATATAGAAAATAAAGGTGGCAAGTGTAGGGTAATAGGTTTAATAAAAGGCGAACTTTTAACCGACGAACTAATAGAAGATATTGACTTTAACAAAGATAACGGAATCGATATAGATAAAGACATAGTTAAACTTGCCGTTATAGAGCGCCATAAAAACACTTCTCATAAAGGGGTTGGGTTTATCAAGGGCATAGGCATTAAAAAGGGCGCTATGGCGTCTTCAGTATCTCACGATTCCCATAACATTATTTGTATCGGTACTAATGAAAAGGATATGGCTATTGCTTCTAATAGAGTAATAGAAAAGGGCGGAAACGTAGTGGTTTTAGACGGAAAGGTTATTGCCGAAATGCCGTTGCCTATTGCAGGGCTTATCTCGGATAAAGACGTTTTAACCGTTGCAAAAGAAAACGAAAAGGTAAGGAAGGCAGTTCACGAACTTGGCGTTCCTTTTGAAGTCGAACCGTTTATGAATATGGCGTTCGTATCGCTATCAGTTATACCGTCTTTAAAAATGACTACAAAAGGTCTTATAGACGTAAATACTCAACAGTTAAAATCTCTATTTATAGAGTAAACGAAAAAAGAACACTTTAAGGGAAGTGTTCTTTTTATTTATACTTATTCAGTTTTGCCTTTTTATTTAGTTGAGGTTTTCGGATAAAAAGGCATTTAGTAATCTAGTTAAAATATCCTTGGCATCTTTTTGCCCTTTTTTCTACAAACCCTTATTTATCCGAGTTTAGATTGTTGGGTTTCCCCTTGTGAACAGTTCATTGGTCTAATCTCCTTTGTAGCCTTCTAATCCATTACTTAGTTCATCGGACCGATCTCCTTTTCTTTTCACCTATATTATATCAAAGGTGTAAAAAATTCGTCAATATGGTTTTAAAAAATTTTACAATTTAAATTTGCACAAAACCGTATTGACAGCACTAGCGATTTATAGTAAAATTAAAGGTATGGTGGGCAAAATTTCGGGTAAAATTTTAATCAATGCGTATTTAAAACCTGTGGAAAGCGTTCGTCAAGCCAAACGGCTAAAAGAAGAGTTTAGTAAACTTTCTTGCGACGTGGAAATTCTTTCCAACGGGTTTTTGTCTTCTATGATAAGCGATGGAAAGATTAAGTCTAATCTATCCACCGCTGATTTTATTATTTACCTTGACAAAGATAAGTATTTGTCAAACCAACTATCCGCAATGCCCGTGCGCCTTTTTAACACTCACGAAAGTATTATGGTTTGCGACGATAAAGGGGAAACCTATCTTGCACTATCTAAGTGCGGTATCCCCGTTCCCGATACAATTTTCGGTGCGCTTTGCTACGATAAGTCTGATAAATACCCCAAAGACTTTTTAGTTGAGATTGGTAATAGGCTTAAATTCCCATTGGTTGTAAAAGAAAGTTTTGGCTCAATGGGGCGGGGAGTGTATCTTGCAAACGATATAAATGAACTTATGGATATTGCCGAAAAGGTAAAGTTAAAACCGCACCTTTTTCAAAAATATCTATCCTTTAAGGTGGGAACGGATATAAGGGTTATAGTTATTGGTGGAAAGGTTATTGGCGCTATTAAAAGAAGTAGTGAAACCGATTTTCGCTCTAACGTAGCGGTAGGCGGTACGGCGACTGCTATTAGTTTAGATAAAGATTTTATCGAGATTGCCCAAAAAACCGCAAAAGCGCTATCTCTTGATTATTGCGGTATAGATATTTTATACGGCGATAATGGTGAGCCCGTGATTTGCGAGGTAAATTCTAACGCTTTCTTTGAAGGCATGGAAAAGGCAACCGGTATAAACGTTGCTAAAGCGTATGCCGAGTACGTTTTATCGGTAGTTGAAAAATAAAAAAGTTTTTTCATTTAATTGACAAATTAGCATCATAGTATATAATAGGTTTTACTAAATTATATTTAAATAGTAAAACCTTTTTCTTTTTTATAGAAGCAAAAATTTTATCGTTTACGTATGATAAAGTCTAGACCTATAAAGGGGGCTTTTATGAGCAAAACCCAAAAACTTGATACTTGCGCTTTGCAATTAGAAAACCTTGTTAAGATTTACGGCTCGGGTGAAATGGCGGTGCACGCGCTAAAAGGCGTGTCCCTTTCCTTTCGCAAAAACGAGTTCGTATCCGTTTTAGGACCGTCTGGTTGCGGAAAGACCACGCTACTTAACATTGTTGGTGGCCTTGACAGGTATACTTCGGGCGACCTTAAAATCAACGGAAAGTCCACCAAAGAATATAAGGACGGAGACTGGGATACTTATAGAAACGAAAGCATAGGCTTCGTGTTCCAAAGTTATAATCTAATTCCGCACCAAACGGTGCTATCTAACGTAGAACTTGCGCTTACTCTTTCGGGCGTAGATAAAGCGGAAAGACGCGCTCGCGCAAAAGAAGTTTTAGAAAAGGTTGGTCTTAAAGGCTTAGAACATAAACTTCCTAACCAAATGAGCGGTGGGCAAATGCAAAGGGTTGCAATCGCGCGTGCATTGGTTAACGACCCTGAGATTATTCTTGCCGATGAGCCGACAGGTGCACTTGATACCGAAACGAGTATTCAGGTTATGGAACTCCTAAAGGAAGTTGCAAAAGATAGGCTTGTTATTATGGTCACCCATAACCCCGAACTTGCTAAAAAGTATTCTACTAGGACTATCTATCTTTTAGACGGCGAAATGACGGGGGATACTAACCCTTACGTTCCCGAAGAGGTAAAAGAAGAAATTCAAGCGGTAGAAGAACAAGATGTTAAAGAAAAGAAAAATCTTATAACGAAAAAACTTAAAAAAGCAAAGAAGAAAAAATCGGCAATGAAACTTTTAACGGCTTTTTCGCTTTCGCTTTCTAACCTTTTCACTAAAAAGGGAAGAACAATTTTAACCGCGATTGCTGGAAGCATTGGTATTATTGGTATAGCGTTAGTTTTAGCGGTGTCCACGGGCTTTTCTTCTTATATCGAAAATTTACAAGCCGAAACGCTTTCCGTTTATCCAGTCACGGTGTCAGAGGCTACTATCGACTTATCCGACTTTGAAGAAATAACCAATAAAGTTATTACCGACGACGTTTTGGCGCAAAAGGTTAGCAAAAAGGTTTACACCAAAGCGATGTTTAGTGATTTAACCAATATGCTAAAAAGCAACAAAATTACCGACGAGTATATTTCTTACGTAGAAGACTTTACTAACGACAAAAATCAAACGGCAAAAGAAAACGGAAAAGATTGGGAATACTGTCTTCAACGTGGCTACGGTTTTGATACCAACGACTTTATATTCGCCAATATCGGCTTAACCTTTATGATGAACACAAAACCCAACTATTCGGTAATGTCTATCGATAGTTTGGTAGATACTATGACTGCTATGTTCGACGAAGGAATGAAGGCTTCCGAAATGAATATTTCGGCGGAATTCGTTCGTCAGTATATTCCAACCGTTAGCGAGATTCCCGAAAATCAACACCTAATCGAATCGCAATACGATTTAATTCACGGTGATTGGGCGTTCGAAAAAGACGAACTGCTTTTAGTTGTTGACGAGTTTAATAGAGTTTCGGATATAACCCTTGCACTTTTAGGATTTAAGACTATTGAAGGTATGGACCAAGAAACCTATTCGGTTAACTTTGGCGGTCCTACTGAGTTTGATTTTGACGACGTTATAGAAAACAAGTGTTTTTACTTTATACCTAACGATTTAAGGTTTAGCCCTGTTTCCGATAACGTTTATAGAAACAATAACTATAAAGTTGCCGACGTTGAGAATTTAATCAATGCCGACGGCGACGGCTTAAAGCCCATGAAGTTAAAAATCAAGGGAATAGTAAAACTAAAAGAAGACATTGCTTCGGGCGTGCTTAGCACTGGTATTGCATACACTTCTGCGTTTAATAGATTTGTAATCGATAGCAATAAAGATTCTCAAATTGTATTAGATGCAAGAGAAGGACACGAAGAAGAAGTTCAAGGAAAGAGTGAAACCGTTTATACCGTAAAGGTGCTAAATAAAGTTTACAATGAAAGAACGCTTGCGGGCATAGATACGATCACTAAACTTTCGCTCTACTCTAAAGATTTCACGGCTAAAGAAACACTTAAAATACATCTTGATGCGTGGAACGATAAAGAAGGTATTTTAGAAGAAGATAAAGTTCACTATTCCGATTCTACTGAAATGCTTTTCTCGGCAATGAACTCTATCGTTGATGCAGTTAAAATAGTTTTAATTTGCTTTACTTCCATATCGTTAGTCGTATCGAGTATAATGATAGGTATTATAACCTACGTATCAGTCGTTGAAAGAACAAAAGAAATCGGCGTACTCCGTTCAATCGGCGCAAGAAAGAAAGATATTTCAAGAATATTCAATGCGGAAACCTTCCTTGTGGGCTTATTTGCAGGGGTACTTGGCGTTGCGGTCACTTACCTATTATCAATTCCGATAAACCTAATATTCTCTGGGCTTATCGCTGGAGCAGGAAGCATTGCATCGCTTAGATTTGTAGACGCATTAGTCTTAGTCGTAGTAAGTTTTGCGCTAACTTTAGTTGCAGGGCTTATACCTTCAAGAATTGCGGCAAAGAAAGATCCCGTAGTCGCTTTAAGAAGCGAATAGAAATTTTAATAAAACCTAAAAGGGCAAACACCGAAAAGTGTTTGCCCTTTAATTTTTAGTTTATATTAGAACTTGATTTTTTCTTCGATATAGTCTTTAAGGCTATCGATAGGAATTCTAACTTGTTCCATGGTATCTCTATCACGAACGGTCACGCATTTATCTTCTAAAGAATCAAAGTCGAAGGTAATGCAGTAAGGTGTTCCGATTTCGTCTTCACGTCTATAACGTTTTCCGATAGAGCCCGTTTCGTCAAAGTCTACGGGGAAGTATTTAGAAAGTTCTTCGTAAATCTTTCCTGCTTCTTCCGAAAGTTTTTTAGATAAGGGAAGGATAGCCGCCTTAAACGGAGCAAGGGTGGGGTGCAAGTGCATAACCACTCTCACGTCGTTTTCGCCAACCGTTTCTTCGTCGTATGCGTTGCAAAGAACGGCTAAAACGCATCTTTCTACGCCTAAACTTGGTTCTACTACGTAAGGAATATATCTTTCGCCACTTTCTTGGTCAAAATAAGATAAGTCTTTTCTCGAAACGTTTTGGTGTTGGGTTAAGTCGTAGTCAGTTCTATCGGCAACGCCCCAAAGTTCGCCCCAACCGAACGGGAACAAGAACTCGAAGTCGGTGGTTGCTTTAGAGTAGAAGCAAAGTTCTTCGGGATCGTGGTCGCGAAGTCTTAACTTTTCTTCTTTGATGCCGAGAGAGAGTAGCCATTCCCTGCAGAAATTACGCCAGTAAGCAAACCACTCTAAGTCGGTACCCGGTTTGCAGAAGAATTCTAATTCCATTTGCTCGAATTCACGAACGCGGAAGATAAAGTTTCCGGGGGTGATTTCGTTTCTGAACGACTTACCAATTTGTGCAATACCGAAAGGCATTTTCTTTCTCGTAGTACGTTGAACGTTTACAAAGTTAGTAAATATCCCTTGTGCCGTTTCGGGACGAAGGTAAACGGTGTTTTTTGCGTCTTCCGTGACACCTTGGAAAGTCTTAAACATAAGGTTGAACTGACGAATATCCGTAAAATTATGCTTTTTACAAGTGGGGCAGGGGATATTGTGTTCTTCAACGAAGTCTTTCATTTCTTGGTGAGAAAAAGCATCGATGGGTTTTTCTAAAGTGTAGCCCGTTTCGCTTGCCCAGTCTTCTATAAGTTTGTCCGCTCTAAAACGTTCGTGGCATTCTTTACAGTCCATAAGTGGATCGGAAAAGCCTGCCAAGTGACCAGATGCTACCCAAGTTTGCGGATTCATTAAAATGGCTGCGTCAAGACCAACGTTATACTTGTTTTCTTGAACGAACTTTTTCCACCACGCTTTTTTAACGTTGTTTTTAAGTTCTACGCCCAGCGGCCCGTGGTCCCACGTGTTTGCAAGGCCACCGTAAATTTCAGAACCGGGGAAAATAAAACCCCTATTCTTACAAAGGTTAACGATTTTTTCCATCGTTGCTACGCTCTTTACTTCTTCCATAAATCAAAGACCTCTTAATTTTTTGAATTTTTCCGTTTTATTTTA
>CAJMCT010000023.1 GCA_905211955.1 uncultured Eubacteriales bacterium
ATTGCTTCTGCACCCATACCGGTTTTGAAAGAGCCGTAGCCATATTGCATTTCAAATTCTTGCTTTTCTCTATCGTTTATAACTTGTTTGTATTCAAGCGGAGTCGTACCGGGGTCTAAAACGACGTGGCAAGCAAAATATAAAACTTGTTCAAGCGCTTTAGGACTCATATCGAGCATAAGTCCTATACGCGAAGGAACACCCTTAAAGTACCAAATGTGTGATACGGGGGCAGCGAGTTCGATGTGACCCATTCTGTCACGACGAACCTTAGACTTGGTGACTTCTACGCCACACTTGTCGCATATAACGCCTTTATAACGAATACGCTTATACTTTCCGCAGTGACATTCCCAGTCCTTAGTCGGTCCAAAAATTCTTTCGCAGAAAAGTCCGCCCATTTCGGGTTTTTGAGTTCTATAGTTAATGGTTTCAGGCTTTGTGACTTCGCCGTAAGACCATTCTCTAATTTTTTCGGGAGATGCAACTCCTATCTGAATTGAATCAAAATTGTTAAGTTCAAACATAATCTATTACCTCCCCTATTAAACGTTATCTTCGTCGTCAAAATCGTCGTCAATGAAACTGCCGTCTGGAACGGTGGTGTCAATTTCTTCGTCTTCGTCGTCGAAGAAGTCTTTGGAGTTAAATTCAAACTCGTCGATGTCTGCGTTTTCGGTATCTTCAAAGAGAACTTCTTCAACTTCATCAATCTTGTCTTCGCCAATATTGATTTCGTCGAAGTGTTCTTTTTCACGAACGCGCGGAACGTCGTCAAAGTCGCTTTCAACAAGGTCTTTAATATCAAATTCTTCGTTGTTTTCGGTAAGAACTTTCATATCGAGAGCAAGCGATTGTAATTCTTTTAATAAAACCTTAAATGCTTCGGGAATACCCGGTTCGCTGATATTAGTACCCTTAACGATAGATTCGTAAGTCTTAACTCTACCAACAACGTCGTCAGACTTAACGGTAAGGATTTCTTGAAGAATATGAGCAGCGCCGTATGCTTCGAGCGCCCAAACTTCCATTTCTCCGAAACGTTGTCCACCAAATTGAGCTTTACCGCCCAAAGGTTGTTGGGTGACTAAACTATATGGACCAGTTGAACGAGCGTGAATCTTATCGTCAACTAAGTGGATAAGTTTAATCATATACATTTGACCTACGGTGACTCTATTTTCAAAGGGTTCACCAGTTCTTCCGTCGTAAAGTTGAATTTTACCGTCAACTTCGCCGTCGGGATTTACAATATTATTTTCTCTTAATAACTCTTTAATATCGCTTTCGGTTGCACCGTCGAATACGGGGGTAGCAATCTTCCAGCCGAGTTGTTTACATACTAAGCCTAAGTGTACTTCCAAAACTTGACCGATGTTCATACGTGAAGGAACGCCCAAGGGGTTCAACACGATTTGTAGCGGTGTTCCGTCAGCCATAAACGGCATATCGCTTTCGGGAAGAATTCTTGAAATAACGCCCTTGTTTCCGTGACGACCTGCCATCTTATCACCGATAGAGATCTTACGTTTTTGAGCAATGTAAACTCTAACGAGTTTATTTACTCCAGGGGGCAATTCGTCTTTATTTGCTCTCGTAAAGATTTTAACGTCTACTACGATACCGCCTTCACCGTGGGGAACTTTCAAAGAAGTATCTCTAACTTCTCTTGCCTTTTCACCGAAAATTGCACGGAGCAATCTTTCTTCGGGGGTAAGTTCGGTTTCACCCTTCGGAGTGACTTTACCAACTAAGATGTCGCCACTGTTAACTTCAGCACCGATTCTTACGATACCGTCTTCGTCAAGGTCTTTAAGCGCGTCGTCACCAACGTTAGGAATATCTCTAGTGATTTCTTCTTCGCCAAGTCTAGTATCTCTCGCTTCGATTTCGTGTTCTTCAATGTGGATAGTAGTAAACACGTCTTCACGAACGAGTTTTTCCGAAAGAAGTATAGCGTCTTCGTAGTTATAGCCTTCCCAGCTCATAAAGCCGACAAGAATATTTCTACCAAGCGCAAGTTCACCGTTTTTGGTCGAAGGACCGTCTGCGATGGTTTGACCTTTTTCAATCTTTTCGCCCATGTCTACGATAGGACGTTGATTTAAGCAAGTACCTTGGTTGCTTCTTTCGAATTTCTTTAATTTGTATTCTCTATCTTCACCGTTTTCTTCGGTAATGATAATCTTATCACTTGCTACGCTCTTAACAACGCCGGCTTCTTTTGCGTTTACCATAACGCCAGAGTCGTAAGCGATTCTTCTTTCAATACCCGTAGCAACGATTGCGTTTTCGGGGCAAAGTAGCGGAACTGCTTGACGTTGCATATTAGATCCCATGAGCGCACGGTTGGTATCGTCGTTTTCCAAGAAGGGAATAAGCGCGGTTGCAACCGAGATAAGTTGTTTAGGAGAAACGTCCATATAGTCCATTTTCTCTTTAACGTCTTCGGTTATTTCTTCTCTATGACGGCAAGATACACGGTCGTTAACGAAGTATTTGTTATCGATAAGCGGTTCGTTTGCTTGCGCAACGATGTAGTTATCTTCTTCGTCAGCGGTTAAGTAGTCAACGTGTTCAGTGACGACGGTTTGAATTTCGCCGTCAGCATTCATGGTATGTTCAACCTTTCTATAAGGCGATTCGATAAATCCGAATTCGTTTACCTTTGCGAAAGACGCCAAACTGGAGATAAGACCAATGTTTTGTCCTTCAGGGGTTTCTATCGGACACATTCTTCCGTAGTGAGAGTGGTGAACGTCACGCACTTCAAAGGTTGCTCTATCACGGTTAAGACCACCAGGGCCTAACGCCGAAAGTTTTCTCTTGTGGGTAAGTTCTGCAATCGGGTTGGTTTGGTCCATAAATTGAGAAAGTTGTGATGAACCAAAGAATTCTTTAATAGCCGAACTTACGGGACGAACGTTGATAAGACCTTGGGGAGTGACTTCCTTAGGATCTTGGGTTGCCATTCTTTCTTTGATAACCCTTTCAAGTCTTGCAATACCAATACGGAATTGGTTTTGTAAAAGTTCGCCAACCGAACGAACACGACGGTTTCCTAAGTGGTCGATATTGTCGATATGTCCTATACCGCAGTTTAAGTCTAAGTTAACCGAAACTGCCGCAACGATATCGTCTACCGTAATGTGTTTGTGGTTAAGTTTGTCGATAAGCGGACGAACGATCTTTCTATCTTCTGCAGAAAGTTCGGTAGCACCGCTTTCGATAATTTCGTAGTACTTAACGCAGGCATTAACGAACTTAATTCTCGTTTCTCTTGCCTTTTCGTCGTACTTTTTGTCTTCGGGTTTTTCTTCAACACCCGAAACACCCGTCTTTTCTTCAAGATAGAAAAGCGCGTTGATTTCTTTCTTTAAGATTTCAGCCGTTTCTTCTACTCCGTTTTCTTTTGCGGTATCGCAAACTACTTGAGAGAATACAAGCGAAGGATAGTAAACGTAATCTAAAAGTCCGAATACTTTGGGATTAATACCCGTAGCGTCTTCATAACTTACTACGTTGTTTGCAACGACTTTATGTTTTTGACCATCTACGTCAGCGTAGAACACGTTGATACCAGCGTTTTGGATAGCATCAGCCATAACCTTACTGATAACTTGTCCTTTTTGCGCTAATACTTCACCGTCTTCACTAACTACGTCTTCAAACGCTTTAAGACCAACGATTCTTGCGCCAAGTCTTAAAGTCTTGTTGAACTTATATCTACCAACCCTTGCCAAGTCATAACGACGGGGGTCGAAGAAAATATTATTTAAGTGTTGCTTAACTGCTTCGTCGGTGGGGATTTCGCCCGGGCGGAGACGACGGTATAATTCTACTAAACCGTCTTTTTCAGATTGAGCGGTATCCTTTTCAGCGGTAGCCGTAATCATGGGGTCGCCGTCGAAAAGTTCTTTTAATTCTTCATTAGTACCAAAACCTAATGCTCTTAAGAGAACGCTTGCAGTAAGTTTTCTGGTTCTATCAACGTGAACCCAAAGTATGCCTTGGGAATCTTGTTCAAATTCAAGCCAAGCACCACGTGAAGGGATAACGGTAGTGTCGAAAATCTTTTTACCTGATTTATCAACTTCCATACCGTTGTAAACGCCGGGTGAACGAACGAGTTGAGAAACTACTACTCTTTCAGCACCGTTGATAATGAAAGAACCGTTGTCGGTCATAAGCGGGAAGTCGCCCATGAAAACTTCTTGGTCGATAACTTCGTCGGTCACCTTGTTAACGAGTCTAACCTTAACACGAAGGGGGCGCGCATAAGTTGCGTCCCTATCCCTACACTCTTTTTCATCGTATTTAGGCGCACCGTCAAGGTTATGCTCTAAAAACGAAAGTTCAAAGTGATCGGAGTAGTCGGTAATAGGTGAAAAGTCTTCGAGTACTTCGCCGATGCCTTCTTTTATGAAAGCGTCATAGGAGTCTTTCTGGATTTTGACAAGGTAAGGTAATTCGATAGCTTCTTTGATCTTGCTAAACGACTTTCTCTTGATCTTGCCACATTGGATTTCTGATAGATTGCGTGACATCAAAAACACACTCCTTAAAAAATTTTTAATTTTGTATATTGACGAGTGTTTACAAACCTAAAAAAATGTTGTATAATCTTCTCGTCGGGAAAAAAACGGTTTTTATATCGTATTTATTGCCGATTTTGGGGGTCGAAGCACCCTTAAAAAATGTTAATTTTTTTCAAAAAAGGCGATAAGAATCGATAATAACCTATCATAATACATTTTGTTATGATATCGCAAAAGATTGATATTGTCAAGCAATTTTAAGATTTTATTAAAAAATATTTTTTAAAACCCCTTTTTTTCGATAAAATGGTTGGTTTTTTGCTAAAAATAGGTATAATATGAGAGTTGATAAGTTTTTGAAGGTTTCGAGAATACTTAAAAGGCGCACTTTGGCAAATGAAGCCGCCGACGGTGGCAGAGTTAAAGTAAACGGCAAACAAGTTAAGCCTTCTTATCAGGTTAAAGTCGGGGATATTTTAGAGATTGGTTTTAACTCCGGCACGTTATCTTTTGAAATTCTAAACGTGAAAGAAACGGTAAAAAAAGAAGAAGCGGAAACTCTTTATAGGGTTATCCCTTAATTTTAAGGATTGTTATGAAAGTATCACTTATTCTAACTTGTGCCGGCAAAGGCGAAAGAGCGTGTTTTGACAAAAACAAACTCTTAGTAAAGATTAACGGCTTAACTACCGTTGAGCGCTCCCTTTCCCCTTTTGTCAAAAGCGGTTTAATAGACGAGTATATCGTCACCTCATCAAAATGCGATTTTGACGAGATATCTTCACTACTTCCCGATTACGTAAAGGTAGTTTTGGGTGGGGACACGAGAACGCAATCGGTTAAAAACGCATTGAACGAAGTTTCGGGAGATATAGTTCTTATCCACGACGGCGCAAGACCAAACTTAAACCAAAGAATTATTAAAGATTGTATAAACACGGCAAGTAAATTCGGAAGCGCTATTACCGCCGTACCGTCAAGAGATACTATTGCTAAAGGCAACTTTAACGAGGTTGATAGTTATCTAGGAAAAGACGGGCTTTATATTATCCAAACTCCGCAAGCCTTTAAGACCGAAGAAATTAAAAAAGCCTATACCCTTTCAGGCAACAAGACGTTTAACGACGATGGTGAGGTTTACAAGGCGTTTATCAAAGACCCCGAAATCGTAAACGGAGACTACTCAAACCTAAAACTCACCTTTAAAGAAGATTTTGACACTCTTAAAACCGTTCACGGTGTAAAAGTAGGCACGGGATTTGACTGTCATAAACTCGTAGAGAATAGAAAACTTATTTTAGGCGGTATCGAGATACCGCACGATAAAGGGCTTTTAGGACATTCTGATGCGGACGTTTTAACTCACGCTATTATGGATGCACTTTTATCGGGCGCTGGGCTTAGAGATATAGGCTATTACTTCCCCGATACCGACGAAAAGTATCGCGGTGCCGATAGCATCGAACTTTTAAGGGAAGTTCTAAAACTAATTAAAGAAAAAGGCTATAACGTAAACAACGTTTCGGCAGTGATTATGGCACAAAAGCCAAAACTACTAAAACATATCCCCGCTATATGCCAAAACCTATCTTCCGTACTCAACGTTTCCATCGATAACGTAGGAATAGGCGCAACCACGTTAGAAGGTTTAGGATTCGTTGGCAGAGAAGAAGGAATTTGCGTTTCGGCATCCGCCACACTTATTAAAAATTAAAACAAACCAAAATTAAAAGCCAAGGCAACCGCCTTGGCTTTTTTATTATATATTATTGTTTATACTGTTTCTTCCATACCGTCGTAGGCAAGGATATAACCGTCTTTTTCTAGATTTAATTGTTCTTCTTCGTGAGAAGGGTTAAGAGTGACTGCAATATGCGATAAAATTATCTTTGTTTGCGGTTTTAATATCTCCACCGTTCTTAAAGATTTTTCCATAAGCCTTATCATTGGTATAGAGTTATGTTCCGCCATACGAAAATCGCCTTCGTAATCCCCAACCGTGCCGTCAAAAACAACTGCGTCTAAGTTAGAATATTTTAACGTATTAAAAGTATCCACCATCATCCACGCACCGTCAGTTGCGTAAAGAAGTGTTTTGCCTTCTAAGTCTTTGACTAGGTAATGAAGTGCATTTGCCGTATGGTTAGCGTTTAAGGGTAATACCTTATACCCTTCAACGTCCACGTACTCCCCGTGCTCTACCCCTTGCATAAGTGCGTTTACCTTAAAGTCCGTTTGGTTTTTAGAATAAACAACTTTGATTTTAGGGTTTAACTTTAAAAGTTTATTAACGTTTTCTAAGTTAATATGGTCTTTATGGAAATGTGTGATAAGTAGCGTTTTTATTTTATTAACGTCAACGTTATAAAATTTTAGCGCGCTTAAAACGTGCGGACCGCAATCTATCAAGATTACCCCGTCAATAAGTAGCGAAGCACTTTTTCTAATGCTTTTATCGTTTAACGATATAGAGTGGTCGAGATTTAACTGTTCGGAAAAATCCGCCGCCCCCGTTCCTAAAAACTTTAATTCCATAAAACCTATCTAAACGCTAAAAGCCGTTTGACAATAAAGCAAACGGCTTTTAAAAATCGTGATTAAAAGAGAAAAGAAAATTAGTCTTTCTTTTCTTTTGCAGTGGTGTCTATAACCTGTTTGCCATCATAGTATCCGCATTTGGGGCATACTCTATGAGAAGCCTTCAATTCGTGACATTGGGGGCATTCCGTAAGGTTAGGAGCCGTAAGTTTAGAATTGTTAGAGAATCTGGTATTAGTTCTCATCTTAGACGTTTTACTTTGTTGTACTGCCATGTCTTTTTACCTTCCTTATTTTTCACATTCGCACTCGCCGTCGTTTAAGTTTTTACCGCAAGAAAAGCAAATTCCTTTACAATCTTCTTTACATAAAAAACTGACGGGGATAGTCATAATAATTTTGTCTTCAACGATTTTCGTTAAATCTACGGTGTCGCACTTTACGGGATAACTATCTTCATCCGAACTGACTTGTTCGGCAAAGTCGGTTATAAACTCTTTTTCGGTAGGGCTTAAACATCTTGTGCAGTTTGCCTTTACCTTAAAGGTTATTTCCCCTTCTATATACGCACTGTGCATATCGGTTAAGGTTGCAGTTCCATTAACCTTAACAGGTGCGGAAAACTCCGCATCGGGAATATCGATTACGCTATTATCGGGCGTGAATTCAAAGTAAAAACTTTGTTCAGTCTTGCCCGAGCGTGCTATTTTACGAAAATCAATAATCATACTCGTCCTAAAAATGCTTAACAAGTATATACCATTATTTTTGTCTTGTCAACTTTTTTTTAACAAATTATGCTTTGTGTATTTTATAAAGCCAATTCTTTGGTTTCTCTTGCGATAGACAATTCTTCGTTGGTGGGAAGAACTATAATCTTAACCTTGCTATCGTCAGTGTTTAAGTATCCTACGCCAGAAGAATAAGAAGCGTTCTTTTCAGCATCGAACTTAGCACCGCAGAATTCCATACCTTCCATAACCAAACTTCTAACTAACGGAGAGTGTTCGCCGATACCACCGGTAAATACGATAGCGTCTACACCGCCTAAAACTGCGATATAACTACCAACGTATTTCTTAACGCGGTAAGCAACCATCTCTATTGCAAGTTTAGCCTTTTTGTCGCCATTTTCACTTGCAGCGGTCAAGTCTCTCATATCGCTTGAAAATCCGCTGATACCGAGCATACCACACTTTTTATTTAAGTAGTTTACTACTTCTTCGGGTTTAAGATTTAACTTAGCCCTTAAATATTCAACCGCAGCGGGATCGATATCGCCAGAACGGGTTCCCATTACCAAACCTTCAAGCGGGGTAAAGCCCATTGAAGTGTCTTGGCATTTGCCGTCTTTAACGGCAGAGATTGAAGAACCGTTTCCTAAGTGACAAATAACGATTTTGCTTTCTTTCTTGCCTAAAAGTTTAATGGTTTCTTCGCTAACGAACTTGTGAGAAGTTCCGTGGAAGCCGTACTTTCTAATCTTATGTTCTTCGTATACTTCGTAAGGAATACCGTACATATACGCTTTAGCAGGCATAGTCGAGTGGAAAGTGGTATCAAATACCGCTACCATAGGAACGCCGGGCATAACTTCACGGCAAGACTTAATGCAAGCGATGTTGCCGGGCATATGAAGTGGTCCTAATTCCGCGTTCTTTTCGCAAATCTTAATAACTTCGTCGTCGATAACAACCGAACTATTAAAGTCTTCTGCAGAGTGCAATACTCTATGACCTACCGCACTGATTTCCGAAACGTTTTTAAGCGCGCCCTTTTCTTCGTCGAGCATAGCCTTTAATACGAGTTCCATTGCTTCTTTATGGGTGGGCATATCTTGTTTAATAACTATTTCCCTACCATCGAAAGTCTTTTGAGATAATTGGCTACCTGCAAAAGTAATTCTTTCGCAAATACCCTTTAATACTACGCTTTCGTCTTCCATATTGATAAGTTGATACTTAAGAGACGAACTACCTGCGTTGATAACTAAAATTTTCATTTTTTCTAATCCCCTTTTTATTATTTTGCTTGAAGTGCTGTAATAGCGATAACCGCAACTACGTCTTCTACACTGCAACCCCTTGATAAATCGTTAATAGGTTTTGCAAAGCCTTGGCAAATAGGACCGAGCGCCATATATCCGCCAAAACGTTGAGCAATTTTATAACCGATATTTCCCGCATTGATGTTGGGAAAAATAAATACGTTAGCGTTTCCTGCAACGGGTGAGTTGGGTGCTTTAAGTTTACCAACTTCGGGTGCAACGGCTGCGTCGAATTGGAATTCACCGTCAAGTTTAAGATCGGGTGCAGCTTCTTTAGCGATACGTGTTGCTTCTTGCATTTTGGGAACTGACTTAAAGAACTTGTCGTCGTTTCCAGAGCCCATCGTTGAGAAAGAAAGCATAGCAACTCTCGGTTCGATACCAGCAACGTTTTTAGCCGTTTCCGCAGAAGAAATAGCAATATCGGCAATTTGTTGAGCGTCCGGTTCGATATTGATTGCACAGTCACCGAAAACTGCAACGCCATCGGGGTTATACTTATTTTCGCCTTCCGGAGCAATCATAACGAAACTGCTTGATACGGTATTAATTCCGGGTGCAGTCTTGATAACTTGAAGACCGGGGCGCAAAGTGTTTGCGGTTGAGTGGCAAGCGCCTGATACTAAGCCGTCTACGTCGCCTGCTTTAAGCATAAGTGCGCCATACATGGTATAGTCTTTAAGGATAGATGCCTTAGCGCTTTCTATCGTTTCGTATTCAGGAAGACCGGTCTTTTTGTTTATCTTGCCTTTTCTTGCTTCAAAAAGCATTTCGGCATACTTTAACGTTCTCTCGTCGGTGACGGGATTAACAACGTCAACACCGCTTAAATCAACGTCGGGGTTTTTAGCCTTGATTTCATCTAAATCGCCTAAAAGTGTGACTTTTGCGATACCTTCTTCAACAGCCTTTGCCGCTGCAATAACTTCTTCATCGGTTGCATCCAGTCTTCAGGCAAAACAACGTTTTTGTTAAGTTCGCCCGCTTGCTTTTTGATTTTTTCCAATAAACTTGCCATAATTTACCGCTCCTTTACGAAAATTAATTATTTGATTGTTTTTTTTATATATTTAGTGTAAAATAATATCACTACCAATTTATTTTACAACATTTAAATTAAAAAGTAAATCTAAACTAAAAGGTTTTAAATTTTTTTATGAAAATTTGCGCTATCATTGCCGAGTATAATCCCTTTCACTTGGGACATCTAAAACATTTAGAGTACGTTAAACTCAAATTACATGCCGAAAAGATAATCGTTTTAATGAGCGGAAACTTTACCCAACGCGGAGAGCCTGCGGTTATGGACAAGTTTACGCGCGCTCGTCACGCGATTTTATCGGGTGCGGATATGGTTATAGAACTCCCCACCCCTTTTGCTACTGCTAATGCCGAAACGTTTGCTAAAGGCGCTATCAAAATTATAAACGGCTTAAACGTAGTCGACGGTGTGTGCTTTGGTATAGAGAGCGGTGAAAAAGAAGACTATATCTCGCTTGCAAACGCACTAAATAACGAGAGCAAAGAGTTTAAGAAAATCTTAAAGGAAAAATTAGACGGTGGCGTTTCGCTAGCAAAAGCCAAGTTTGAAACGGTAAAAGAACTAGGCGGAACTTATAACGAAGAACTTATTTCTTCGCCAAACAATATTTTAGGGCTAGAATACACCAAGGCAATTTTAAAAGCCCAAAGCGGTATTGGTATTTACCCTATGATTCGCACGGGCGCTCATAACGACGACACCCTAAAAAAAGGCGAAACGAGTGCTACGAGCATTAGAAAGGTGTTAAAAAGCGGTAAGATTAAAAAGTTAAAAGGTAATCTTCCCGCTTGCACTTATAACGACCTTTGCCCCTATCCTTTTGGATACGATAAGATTGCCACGGCAAAGATAATAACTTCTTCTACCGATTTTATGAAAACGCTACCCGATTGTACCGAAGGGCTTGAAAATAGAATTAAAGCACTTTGTAAGGACAATCTAAACTTAGGCGAACTTATAGACAAGGCAACTACTAAAAGATATACTTCTTCAAGAATAAAACGGATAATTCTTTCTAATCTTTTAGAGATAGACTCAAAACTAGTTAAAGACTGTTTAGAAGACCCCCTATACGCAAAAGTACTTGCCGTAAAGGGCGATAGCAAAGATTTGATTTCCTTGCTATCGGAAAAAAGCGAGTATCCGCTAATTACTAGAAAGAGCGATACTACTTATCTTAAAAAGACGGCAAAACAATGTTTTGAAAAAGACGTTTTAGCATCTGATATGTATAACCTTATCACCGACCAAAAACTAAACGAAAACCAAATGTTAATCATAGATTAAACAAAAAACGCAGTCAATCGACTGCGTTTTAGTTTTAGTATTTTTATTATACGTTGCCTTGGGCTTTCATTGCTTCGGCTACTTTGATAAAGCCTGCAATGTTTGCGCCTGCCATGTAGTTTCCTGCCATGCCGTAGGCTTTAGCATTTTCGTCACAAGCCTTGAAGATACTCTTCATAATGTTGTGAAGTTTTTCGTCAACTTCTTCAAACGACCAAGAAAGTCTTAAAGAGTTTTGGCTCATTTCTAAACCACTCGTTGCAACGCCACCTGCGTTTGCTGCTTTTGCAGGTCCGTAGAGAAGTCCGTTAGATAAATAGGTTTCGATTGCTTCGGGGGTAGAAGGCATGTTTGCACCTTCAGATACAACCTTACAACCGTTCTTAACCAAGATTTTAGCGCTTTCGCCATCAATTTCGTTTTGAGTTGCGCAAGGAAGTGCGATATCACAAGGAATAGTCCAAATGCCTTTGCAACCTTCAACGTATTTAGCGTTTTTGCGATAGTTAACGTATTCGCTAATTCTCTTTCTTTCAACTTCTTTAATTTGTTTAACGACGTCAAGGTCGATACCTTCTTCGTCGTAAACGTAGCCGTTGCTATCGCTCATAGCGATAACTTTTGCGCCGTATTCGGTTGCCTTTTGGCAAGCGTAGATTGCAACGTTTCCAGAACCTGAAACTAATACTTTCTTTCCTTCAAAAGAAGTGCCGTTAGCAAGAAGCATTTCGTTGGTAAAGTAGCAAAGACCAAAGCCAGTTGCTTCTTTTCTTGCTAAACTTCCGCCATAAGGAATACCTTTACCGGTTAAAACGCCAACCCATTCGTTTCTAATTCTCTTATATTGACCGAACATAAAGCCAACTTCTCTAGCGCCCGTACCGATATCGCCTGCAGGAATATCACAGTCAGCGCCTATGTACTTGCAAAGTTCAGTCATGAAACTTTGACAGAATCTCATAATTTCAGCATCCGACTTGCCCTTAGGATCAAAGTCAGAACCACCTTTACCACCACCCATAGGGAGAGTAGTTAAACTGTTCTTAAAGGTTTGTTCAAAACCTAAGAACTTGATAATGCCAAGGTTTACTGAAGGATGAAGTCTGATACCGCCCTTATAAGGTCCGATAGCAGAGTTGAATTGTACTCTATAACCACGGTTAACTTGAACCTTGCCTTGATCGTCAGTCCACGGAACTCTGAACATAATCATTCTTTCGGGTTCTACTATTCTTTCTAAAACGCCTGCTTCAACTAAGTCGGGACGTTGTTCGATAACGGGTTCTAAGGTAGAGAAAACTTCGGTGACCGCTTGAATAAATTCGGGTTCGTTAGGGTTTCTCTTTTCGGTTCTTTGTAAAAGGTCTAATAAATATGCGTTTTTAATTGCCATTTTAATTTCCTCCAACGGCTAATCTTTCGTTCTCTAAAAGTATAACACAAAACTTTGAATTTGGTATAGTT